>JANOTM010000235.1:0-9228 GCA_031416355.1 Gammaproteobacteria bacterium | reverse complement strand
AAATAGGTGCCAACGATGCGGTCAAAATACCGGGCACGGTATATCAGCCTTACCTGGCCCGTGTCCACATCATCCGCAAATCCGGTGCGGTTATGCAAGACATTATTGCATAACAGACCCTGCCCGGCTGCAAGCCGATGGCGGAATATCCTGAGCGTATCTCCTGCCAACAGTTCTTGCACGAATGCCACTGCCTGCTGGGTTATGGTGTCCTGTTTCCATACAATACTGCGCGTGCGTGCGGTATAGCGCATGTGCAGAGTGCCCGTGTCCGGCGCCAGCGAGAACACGGGGCCAGCCTGGGCCGGACGTACTTCCGTGCCGGATTCGGTGTTGGCCGGGATGGTCATGGCGTCCGGGGCCATCAGCGCGCGTATAAATTCCGGATTGGTATCGCGTAACGCCATATACACCATGTCATGATCCAGGAGCTCATTATCACCGCCCTGCGCCGCCGGCATCACACAGTGCAGGATAAAGGCACGCACTGGGTGTTCAGGGGGATTGTAATATCCATCGCTGTGCCAAAGCAGGCGCTGGTTCGAATAAGGTATATAACCGCGGGTGGATTTACCGGGGGCAACCTGGAGAGACGTGATACCGTCATCGTCCGCCAAACTATTGCTATCTAGTCGATGCAGTCCAAATTGCTCCCCGAGTCGCCGGGGAATGGCTTTATCCTCTTGTTTACCCAGAGGGCTGGCATAAATCACCATATTGGTTTTATGGCAGATGCGGAGCATTTCAGCGATCTCGGCGGCGCTTAATCGGCGTGGATCGGTTACTTCCACTATTAAATCTTCTGTTGTTACCGGGTAATCATTGAGCTTCCCCTGCCGCCAGCGTTGATAAGAGGCTTCATTTTCTAATAGAAATGGACTGTGGCTATAGAGTGACGGGGCAGTGCTATGCATGAGTTATCCAGGCAACCGGAGTTGCACACTATAAGCCGTTGCGCACGGGGAAGCGGTATATTTACCTACGAGTTTAAGGTTGTGTGCTGGAATTCACAAAGTACCTTGATTAGCATATCTAAATTTATTACTAGAAAAAACGTTGATAACATTATGATAAAAATAATATATATACTCTTAGGGCTTGGGGATAGGTCCGTTCGGTTCGCGTGATATATCTCTTTGGGGGGGGTATAGGGATTAGGCCCATCCCCCTAATGACAGATTTTTATTCCCCTAGCAACCCGTTTAGACTCTCGCATCTGAGAAATCAAAGAAGTATTGGCGTTACTACACGCCAAATAAAGTAAAGGTTCCAGAAGGCGGGGTAGCAAGCTTTCCTGTCTAGTCAATGGAATCCAGTGTGACAGAAGCTTTTAGGCTTGAATTTATGCCTGTTCCGTCAGACAGCCTGCCGGGGTAGGTCGATTCTTACGATAGTAAATGTCCTTCTACAATAGGAGGTTGTCCAGATGGCCCAGAACAAACCGAAGAACCCGGAAAAACATTCCACGTTTATTCCAAAAGACAAACAATCCACTAAACCGTTTCACAAAACACCCATGCTGGACCAGCTTGAAAGCGGCCCATGGCCGAGTTTTGTCACCGGGTTGAAGCGTCTGGCGCACAACAACAACATGATGGTAGATCTGTTGGGCCAGCTGGAGCATTCGTACAAGACCCGCCTCGGTTACTGGAAAGGCGGCACCGTCAGCGTGTTTGGCTACGGTGGTGGCATCATTCCGCGCTTCTCCGAAGTTGCCAGCATGTTCCCCGAGTCCAAGGAATTCCATACCCTGCGTGTGCAACCGGCACCGGGTAACCACTACACCACCAAGATGTTGCGTCAGCTGTCCAAGTCCTGGGATAAATACGGTTCCGGCCTGATTGCCTTCCACGGCCAGACCGGCAACATCATGTTTATCGGCACCACCAGCGTCAACACCCAGCACTTCTTCGACGAAATTAACGCCTACGGTTGGGATCTGGGCGGCGCCGGCCCGTGCGTACGCACGGGCATGTCATGCGTAGGTTCCGCGCGTTGCGAAATGTCCAATGCCAATGAGCAGAAGATACATCGCATGTTGGTGAACAATTTTATGGACGACATGCACCGCCCCGCCCTGCCCTACAAGTTCAAGTTTAAAGTCTCGGGCTGTCCGAACGACTGTATG
This sequence comes from Gammaproteobacteria bacterium, assembly GCA_031416355.1. GTDB lineage: Bacteria > Pseudomonadota > Gammaproteobacteria > Acidiferrobacterales > UBA6901 > JANNJF01. The sequence continues at coordinate 7,100 of JANOTM010000235.1, read as the reverse complement.
AACTCCATACAACGCGCCGACATGGCCGTGATCGGCACCTGGCGCGATGACATGAAGGTAGACCAGAAGGAAGTAAAGGCCTTCGTCGCCAAGAAAGGCCGCAAGTACGTCATCGATAACGTGATCAGCCGTTGCCCCACCAATGCCCTATCCCTCAACGACGACGACAGCCTGACCGTGGACAACCGCAACTGCGTGCGTTGCATGCACTGCCTTAATGTCATGACCAAGGCTTTGTCCCCTGGCGACGACAAGGGCGTTACCATCCTCATGGGCGGCAAGCGCACCCTGAAGATCGGCGATACCATGGGCACCGTGGTGGTCCCCTTCATGAAGGTCGAAACCGAAGAAGACTACGAATCGCTCAAGGAGCTGGCGCAGAACACTATCGACTTTTGGGCGGAAAACGGCCTGGAGCATGAGCGTTGCGGTGAAATGATCGAACGTATCGGTCTGGTTAACTTCCTCGAAGGCATAGGCCTGGAAGTCGATCCCAACATGGTCAGCTACCCGCGTACCAGCTCCTACGTCCGTATGGATGAGTGGGACCAGGAAGCGGAGAAGTGGAATCAACGTAAGGCTGCCAAGGCGGGTTAAGCCAGCCAGCATGGCAGGCGGCCCGGGAGAACCCGAGCCGCCTGATAGACCACACCCTACATACATAATATAGAGTTTTGGAGGTTTGCAATGGCCGATATGCGTCAACCCATAGAAAGTGGCTGCCCGGATCCGTTCCAGTACATGCATCCGCTGATGATTAAAAACTTCGGCAACTGGAAATATCATGATCGCCCCCGTCCCGGTGTATTGCACCATGTTGCCCATAGCGGCGACGAAATCTGGACTGTGCGCGTGGGTACCCAGCGCCAGCTCGGACCGTATGAAATCAACTTGCTGTGCGACATTATCGACAATCTCGGCGAAGGTTACGTGCGTTTTACCATACGCAGCAATATGGAAATCATGGTATCCAGCTGGGACAAGGTTGGGCCTCTAATTCAGGCGTTCAACGACGCCGGTTATCCCGTCGGCGGCACCGGCAACTCGGTCACCATGATCTCCCATACCCAGGGCTGGTTGCATTGCGATATCCCCGGTACCGATGCCTCGGGCGTGGTGAAGGCCCTGATGGATGAGCTCTACGAAGAGTTCACCAACGAGGAAATGCCCAACCGCGTACACATCACTACCTCCTGCTGCCAGATTAACTGCGGCGGCCAGGGCGACATCGCCATCAACGTACAACATACCAAGCCGCCCAAGATCAATCACGATCTGGTGGCCAACGTGTGCGAGCGCCCATCGGTGGTAGCGCGTTGCCCCGTAGCAGCCATACGCCCCGCCATGGTCAACGGCAAACCGTCACTCGAAGTGGATGAGAAGAAGTGCATCTGCTGCGGCGCCTGCTTCCCGCCGTGCCCACCCATGCAGATCAACGATGCCGAGCACAGCAAGCTTGCCATCTGGGTCGGCGGCAAGAACTCCAATGCCCGCAGCAAGCCCATGTTCCACAAGCTGGTCGCCGCCGGCGTGCCGAACAATCCACCCCGTTGGCCGGAGGCTGCGGCCATCGTCAAGAACATCTTGCGCATTTATAAGCAAGACGCCAAAGACTTCGAGCGTGTGGGCGATTGGGTGGAACGCATAGGCTGGCCGCGTTTCTTTGAGCTGACCGAACTGCCGTTCACCAAGTACCACGTGGACAACTGGCGCGGCTCACGCTACACCCTGAATGCGTCTACGCATATCCGCTTCTAAGCCCAGGGCAGGATCGGTGATGATCGGTGATTTTTCAGCATGGCCACAGCTGAAGGAAATCACCGATCTCTCTGATTGCGCCCGGTGGTTGAAACTGGGATGGAGTAAGCGGTGGTCTGGTGGTTTTAGGATCAAGTATTAAAACGATGCCCGCCCTGCTATCCATGCGGGCATTAACACATCAATAACCGTGGGGACGATCCATGAAGTTTGGCATTCTGGTGAACGAAGGCCCATACACGCATCAAGCCTCGGACACGGCATATCTGTTTGCCAAGGCCGCCATTGAAAAAGGCCACAAGATACATCGCGTGTTTTTTTATCATGACGGTGTGAATAACTCGACCAGTCTGACCGAGCCGCCGCAGGATGACCGCAATATTGTCTCGCGCTGGTCTAAGCTGGCCAAGGAACACAAGGTTGACTTGGTCGTCTGTGTCGCCGCGGCCCTGCGCCGTGGTATCAAAGACAATAATCTGGCCGAGGGATTTCGTATTTCCGGTCTAGGACAACTTATAGAAACCGGCATCCAGTCTGATCGCACGGTAGTATTCGGCGATTAATCAAAAATTGTCCGCGGAGAAATCGATAATGACAGAATCAACCGGCGGCATCGATATGGACGAAGGCACCAGCGGCGTCGTCAAGAAATTTTTATACGTTAACCGTAAGGCGCCCTACGGCACTATCTATGCCTTGGAATCTTTGGAAGTGGTGCTCATTGCCGCGGCCTTCGACCAGGACGTAAGTCTGGCGTTCCTCGACGATGGCGTCTATCAAATCGCCAAAGGCCAGCATACCAAGTCCATCGACGTAAAGAATTTTTCGCCCACCTTCCGCGCGCTGGAAGGCTACGATATCGAAAAATTATATGTCTCGAAGGAAGCGCTGGAGATGCGCGGCCTCACCGAAAAAGATCTGCTTGTGCCCGTCACCGTGTTGAACGCCGAGGATATGACCGACCTCATGGATCAACAAGACGTGGTCTTAAGTTTCTAAGGGGGAAAAATGCTGCATACCGTTAATAAGTCACCCTTCGAGCGCAATACCCTGGAGAGCTGTCTCAAGCATGCCAAAAAGGGTTCGGCGATACTGTTAATCGAAGATGGAGTGTATGGCGCCCTGAAAGGGACGGCCATGACTAAAAAAGTAGAGGAAGCCATGAAAAAGGTCTCGATCTACGCGTTGTACCCGGACATCGAAGCCCGCGGCATGCAAGACCGGGCGCTTGATGGCATCAAGCTGATTGACTATAGCGGTTTCGTGGATTTAGCGGCTGAGCACCACACCGTGCAATCTTGGCTTTGATGTTTGTAATTATCTTAAACTGATTGAGGAGCGCAACAATGCCTATCGAAGTGAATGGACAGAGTATCGAAACCGACGAGGAAGGCTACCTGGTCAACCGTACCGATTGGAACGAGGACGTGGCCAAGGTATTGGCGTCTACCGACAACGCCGAGCTGAGCCAGAATCACTGGGAAGTGATCAACTTCCTGCGTGAGTACTATGAGGAATATCAGATCGCCCCGGCGGTACGCGTTCTGACCAAGGCCATCGGCAAAAAGCTGGGCGCAGACAAAGGTAACAGCAAGTACCTGTACGAACTGTTCCCCTACGGTCCCGCCAAGCAGGCGTGCAAATACGCCGGCCTGCCCAAGCCGACCGGCTGCGTTTAAAGCCAACTAAGCAGTTGGGGTTTAGCCCCTCTGCGCTGGACTACATCTGGGGTATGCGATGTCAGCAGTGACCGTGACCTATGCGCTGTTGTTTTACGTGGCGACCATTATTTTAGTCGTTGGCGTTGCCTATAAAATTTCAGTGTATGCGCGCACACCGGCGCCCTTGAAGATACCGACCACCCCGGCGCCGGTGACGTATACCGGCGTGGTGTGGCGCATGCTCAGGGAAGTGACGGTCTTCGAGAGTCTATTCAAGTCCAACAAATGGATCTGGCTCTTCGGCTGGATGTTTCACTTTGCCTTGCTGCTGGTATTGCTGCGCCACCTGCGTTACTTCACCCAGCCGGTCTGGTTCTGGGTAGATCTGATCCAGCCATTCGGTAAATATGCCGCCTTCGCCATGCTTGCCGGTCTCGGTGGCCTGTGGGCGCGGCGCGTACTGGTGGATCGGGTGCGTTATATCTCCAGCCTGTCGGACCATCTCATGCTGGCGTTGCTGGTTGCCATCGGTGCAACCGGACTGGGTATGAAGTTCGTCGCCCATACCGATATCGTGGCACTCAAGGCCTTTTTCCTGGGCCTGATGGCGTTCGAGCTGCAACCGTTGCCGACCGATCCCTTGCTGCTTATACACCTGGGCCTGGTGGCTACGTTGATGATTATTTTTCCCGTGAGTAAACTGCTGCATGCGCCGGGGGTATTCTTTAGCCCCACGCGTAATCAGGTCGACAATGCGCGCGAGCACCGGCATGTGGCGGGTTGGACCGCGAAAATCGACAACACCAGGACGCGTACGGGGTAAGCATGGCCAATTTCGAAACCCCTGCTATTGGTCCCTACCCGATCATTCCGTTGATCAAGGTGGGCAGTATGGCGCACAGCAAGCCATTCGTCGCCAAGCCGGATCACAACGTGCCGCTCGGCTTTCCCGGCGAGCTGGTACCCGATTGGGAAAACGTCGCTGTCAAAAAACTCGGCGAGCTGGTCGCAGGATCGCGTGCGCTCAGGGTATTTTTAGATTCCTGCGTCAAGTGCGGTGCCTGTACCGACAAGTGTCATTATTACCTCGGTACCAGCGACCCCAAGAACATGCCGGTGGCGCGCCAGGATCTGTTACGCAAAGTGTATCGTCGTTACTACACGTTTGCCGGAAAATATTTCCCCAACGTGCTGACCGGCGCCAAGGAAATGACCAAGGAAGTCCTGGACGACTGGTACAGCTACTTCCACCAGTGTTCACAGTGCCGCCGGTGTTCGGTGTTTTGCCCCTACGGCATCGATACCGCCGAGATTTCCATGGCGGCGCGCGACATTATGGACACGGTCGGCGTGGGCCAGAAATATTCCAACGAAATCATCGCCAAGCTCCACAGGATCGGTAATAACCTGGGCCTGCCGGAACCGGCGCTGCGCAACACGCTCGAAGGTCTGGAAGAAGACGTTAAAGACGAGACCGGTGTGGATGTGCGCTTTCCGCTGGATGAAAAAGGCGCGGATGTGCTGCTCATCACCCCGTCCGCGGACTTTTTTGCCGAGCCGCACATCGATGGCCTCATCGGCTACGCCAAGGTATTTCATCAGGCCGGTATCCGTTGGACCCTGAGTTCGTATGCCTCGGAGGCCGCCAACTTCTCCATGTTCATCGGCAACAACGACAACCTGCACCGGGTGGCGCTGCGCATACGCGAAGCCGCCCTGGACTTAGGCGTCAAGCGCATCGTCGTCGGGGAATGCGGTCACGCCTGGCGCGTGGCGTATAGCTTCTGGAACACGCTCATTGGGCCGTTCGATTTTCTGGATAAGAATTACCCGGTACCACAGCACATCTGCGAGGTCACCTACGACCTGCTGCAGCGCGGCGCCCTTACCCTGGACAAGTCGGCCAACGACGACAAGATCGTCACCTTCCACGACTCATGCAATGTGTCGCGCGCCTCGCGAATGGGTAATATGCCCGGTGGGCAGTTCGTCATTCCACGCGCCGTGATCCAGGCCAGCGTCAACCATTTTCACGACATGGCGCCGGACACCATTCATGAAAGTACCTATTGCTGCGGCGGCGGCGGCGGTCTACTGACCGACGACCTTCTGGAATTGCGCGTTAAAGGCGCATTGCCGCGCATGCAGGCGCTGCATCAATTGGTCGAGGAACGCGGCGTGAATCACATGGTCGCCATTTGCGCCATCTGCAAGAGCCAGTTCACCAAGGTATTACCCTATTACAAACTCCCCATGGACATGATCGGCAGCGTACACGGCTTGGTAAGCAAGGCGATTGTGCTGGGGACAAAAGTATGACGTCGGTAGCGTACATTAATTTTACAACTGCCGTATTGCGCGGTTAACAGGAGATCTTACGATGGCAACTCCCATAGACAAAATGAAGGACAGCAAGAAACTCACCTTCCGTAAATATAAGGATGGCGAGCACCAGTGGGATACGTTCCAGGAACAGATTTTCACCGCCGACGAGACCGACAAGTGCCCGACCTACGTGCACAAGACGCCGCCGTGCCAGGCGAGTTGCCCGTCCGGTGAGGATATCCGTGGATGGTTGAACATCGCGCGCGGCATCGAAAAACCGCCGAAAGACGTCAAGTGGCAGGAGTACGCCTTTACCCGCGCCACCGATGCCAACCCGTTTCCGTCCATGATGGGGCGCGTTTGCCCGGCGCCGTGCCAGACCGGGTGCAATCGCAACTCGGTGGAAGACTACGTCGGCATCAATGCGGTGGAACAATACATCGGCGATTACGGTCTGCAAAGCAAGCTGACGTTCAAGGCCGCTGACCAGGAAACAGGCAAGAAGGTCGCTATCATCGGCGGCGGTGTATCCGGACTGTCGGCAGCCTACCAGCTGCGCCGCAAGGGGCATGCCGTGACACTGTACGATAACCACGAATACTTGGGCGGCATGGCACGTTACGGCGTACCCGGCTATCGCTTGCCGCGCGATGTTTTGGACGGCGAAATCAATCGTATCGTCGACATGGGCGTGAAAGTCCATATGAAAACCCGCATCGGTATCGACGTAGCGCTTAAGGATATCGAAGAAGAATTCGATGCGGTGTTGTTCGCCATCGGTTGTTCCGCCGGCCGCGGTCTGCCGATACCCGGCGCCGACGCCAGCAACTGCATTACCGGCGTCGCCTTTCTGGAGGCCTTCAACCAGGGCCGCCTGCAGGCGGTATCCGGACGCGTGGTCGTGGTCGGTGGTGGTGATACCTCCATCGACGTGGCCTCGGTGGCGCGTCGCCTTGGTTACATCAAGGATATGAAGGAAACCGAACGCCCTGAATATATTGTTCTCGGCCAAACCGCGCACGACGTGGCCGTCACCGCCAAGAAAGAAGGCGCCGACGTGATGCTAATCTCGCGTCAGCCCATCGACAAAATGAATGCCGCCAAGCACGAAATCGACGATGCCCAACGCGAAGGTATTGCCATCCAAGGTGCGTTGCAGCCGATCAAGGTCATCCTCGACGAACGTGGCCGCGCCAAGGCATTGCGCGTGGTAAAGCTCGACTACACCAGCGGCAAGCCGGTGGAGATACCGGGCACGGAAATGGATTTAGAGGCGGATCTCATCGTCTCCGCCATCGGCCAGTTCGGCAACTTCGAGGGCATGGATGGTCTGGACAACGGCAAGGGCCTGATCAA
>JANOTM010000234.1:0-8143 GCA_031416355.1 Gammaproteobacteria bacterium | reverse complement strand
CGACGGGCTCAGGACCGGCTTAGCGCCGCGAAGTCGATGGGTTATTTTGATAACCACCTGATTTTTAATGTTTCGACTTCGCGGCAAAACCCGCCGCTACGCCTGTCCTGAGCCAGTCGAAGGGCTCAACACGAACGGTCGTCGGGGTTTTTCAGCAACCTGCTAGGAACCACTTGGCATTTCCGCATGCCACGGCGCTGGCTGCTCGCGCGTGCTTTGCCCTCTCTAGATCGACTGTATTCCCATAAAAAATAATCCTGAAGGCTGCCTGGAATCAGGGGACTATCTATCTTGTTTCTTTCTTGGGTAAGTTATACCGTGACTGAGAGAGGAGATAGTGGACAACCGCGTCCGCCGACAGCGGCACGCTTAAATAGTACCCCTGGACAATGTCGCAGCCATGCGCCTGCATAAAGGCCATTTGCTCAATGGTTTCTACCCCCTCGGCGAGGGTCTTCATGCCGAGACTATGGGCCATAACGATGATCGCTTGGGCAATGGCCGCGTCTTCACCATTCGCGGGTATCCCGTGCACAAAGGACTGGTCCATCTTGAGCGTGTCGATGGAAAACCGGCGTAGATAGCTTAGTGAGGAATATCCGGTGCCAAAATCGTCAATCGAAAAACGTATGCCCAGGGCATGAAGCTCGTCCAGCATGGATACGGTTTGCGCCACGTTGTCGATCAACATGCTTTCGGTCAGTTCCAGCCCCAGGTACTCGGGCGCCAGCTGTGTTTCTTTTAATATGCGCGTGACTAAACCGACAAGATTCTGGCGCTTTAGCTGCCACCCCGAGACGTTCACCGCCACCTGCATGGGCGCCAGCCCCGCCGCCTGCCATGCCTTGTTTTGCGCGCACGCCGTGTGCAGCACCCATTCGCCTATCGGCCCGATGAGGCCGGTTTCCTCCGCCGCCGGAATGAATTCCGTGGGCGAAATCTGCCCCAGTTCCGGATGGCGCCAACGGATCAAGGCCTCGACGCCGACCAAGTGGCCATTCTTTAGATCGATTTGCGGTTGATAGTGGAGAAACAATTCATCGCGTTCCAAGGCATGGCGCAGGTTGGTCTCGATGCGCAGGCGCTGGTGCGCGCGCGTGTTCATCTCCGCGGTGTAATAACAGTACGTATTGCGCCCGGCCTCTTTGGCACGGTACATGGCAACGTCGGCGTTCTTGAGCAGCCCGTCCGGGGTATTTTCGTCGAACGGGAACAGGGTGATGCCGATGCTGGTGGTGACAAACAATTCCTTGCCGGTGATCTGATACGGATCAGCGACGGTGTCGAGTATCTTTTTCACGACTCGCGCTACATCATCCACGTGCCTGACTTCGGCCAACACCACGCTGAATTCATCGCCACCCAGACGCGCGACCGTGTCGCCCGCGCGTACGCATTCCTGTAATCGTTTTGCCACCGCCTTGAGCAGCGCATCGCCCATCTCATGGCCCAGGGTATCGTTGATGGTTTTGAAGTGATCGATATCGAGAAACAGCACCGCTGCCAATCGATCATGCCGATCAGCATCGATCAGAATGTTCTGTAAACGGTCTTGCAATAACACCCGATTAGGGAGGTTGGTCAAGGCATCGTGGTGCGCCATATAATTCAAGCGCTCTTCCGAACGCTTGCGCTGTATAACCATACCCAAGTGTACGGCGATGGCGGACATCAATTGCGCCAGACGTTCATCTTCTGCGCGCGGTTCACGTACGAAGAACTCCAGGATGGCCACGACCTCATCGCCGCTCAGCACGGGAATGCCAAATGCCGCCTTCAGTCCCGCCGCGGCGGCGGCGCTCGCCCGTGGGAAGTTGGTATCATGTGTGACGTCGAGTATCCAGACTGGCGCCTTACCGGCCCAAACGCGGCCGGGCAGCCCTTGGCCAGAAATAAATTTAGACTGATGCGACACCGACCGGATTTCTTCCAACCCATCCATCCCAGAAAACCACGCCGGACTGCACTCAAGGTAAGTGCCGTCCGCATCCGGCAACCACGCCTGGCCCAGTATCCATCCAGTGGATTCGCACACTTTCTGCAATACGATGGCGAGCGCCGCATGCAGGTCCTGGGCACCGCTAATGGCCAATGTTATATTCTGTAAGAGTCGCAGCTCCTGCTCAGTGCGCACACGCTCGGTGATGTCCTGCGTGGTCCCCAGCATCCGGCAGGTCTTGCCTTCAGCATCTAGGATAATCTCGCCGCTCAGATGCACGATGCGAGTCACACCATCCGCCCGGATAATACGGTGATCGATGCTGAACTGGCTATAATCATCAAGCGCCGCGGACACGACCTCCATGATGCTCCCGCGATCATCCGGATGCGCATAACTTAATAGGGTTGCGTAAGTGATTACTAGTGACTGCGGCTGCAGCGCGTACACCCTATAAAGCTCGTCGGACCAATTGATACTATCGCTGACAAAATCCCATTCCCAGCTGCCGAGATGGGCGATTTTCTGGGCGACCACCAGTTCCGAGCGGCTTTTTTTCAGACTTTCCTCCGCACGTAGACGCTCGGTAACATTGGTAATACGTATGCGCATGACATTGCTGTTTACATACACATGTTGCTCGTAAACGCTGTCGGAAAAAGTGATTACACGTGTTGCCGAGGATTGATTTGCGTTCTGAATCAGGCCGATCAATCCCATAAGTAGCGGATGTTCTGTGCTGCCCACCTTCATGTCCGGAAATTGGGAGCGTGCCGCGGGATTTACATAAGTCACTATCCCGCTGCTATTGACTTCCACAACGGGAGTCGGGTTTGCCTCTGGAAACGAGGCGAGCCGCGCGATCTCCGATTTGGTGTGATTGTGTTCGGTCATGTCGCGTAGCATCACATGGTAAAATACTCCCTGTTTCGTTTGCCAGGATGTCGGCGACAGAGCCAATGGAAACTCACCACCATCCTTGCGCAGGCCCTGCAGGCAAACCGATTTGCCTATTTCTCCAGGGATGGCCAGGGTGCGCATTGCCTCTATCCCCGTAGTGTGTGTGCCGCGATGGTGTTCCGGCAATATCAGGTTGAGCGGCTTTCCCGTTATTTCGTCTACCGCATAGCCGAACATCGTCTGGGCAGCATGATTACAATAAATAATGATACCGGTATCATCGGTAGATACGATGGCGTCTTGGGAGGATAGGGCAAGCGCGTGGAATCTCAATTGCGACTCGCGCAGCGCCGTTTCCAGTTGCTCTCGTTGCGCGTCTCGACGTTTCAGGAAACTATTCACGCGCCATACGATGAAAAATAACGCACAACAGAATATCCCAAGAACAAAAATAACCCCGGTTACGGTGTTCACAGCTTCACAGGCTCCACTGCTTGATGCGCGCCGCAATACGTTCAAGCGCTAGTATCTCGCGTGCCGCGCCCAGCTTAATTGCCTGATCTGGCATGCCGAAGATGACGCTACTGGCTTCGTCCTGAGCCACGGTAAGGGCGCCGGTGGCATGCATGGCCTTAAGACCTTGAGCGCCGTCGCTGCCCATGCCGGTGAGCAACGCGCCCATGGCCTGGGCACCGGCTATCTGGGCGACGGAATGCAACAGCACATCCACGGATGGGCGATGAAGATTTACCGCCGGTCCATCATAAACCCGCAAGACATAGCCGCCGCTATCACGCACCAGTGCCATCTGCCGACCGCCTGGGGCAACCCGCGCCATGCCAGGGCAAAGTTTCTCGCCATCGGTAGCTTCGCGCACATCCAGTGCGCAACTGCGATTAAGGTGTTCCGCAAACAGGGCGGTGAATTTCGGCGGCATGTGTTGCACGATGGCAATGCCGGGCATATTGGCCGGTAGCTGGCGCAATATTGCCATAATGGCCTGGGTACCGCCGGCCGAAGCGCCGATGGCGATCATCCTAGCGTCCATCGGGTGACGAGCACGCAGCGGCACGGCCTTGGATGAAGCCGCTGAGACCACTGGGGCCGGGCGTTCAACAACAGCGCAGACCCGCGCTGTTGCCGCCATACGCACCTTGGTACGAATTTCATCGGCGAGCTCACCAAAGTGGTCGCGCATATTGTCGGCCGGTTTGCTGACGAAATCCACGGCACCGAGCTCCAGCGCCCGCAGGGTGGCGTCGGTATTGCGTTGGGTCAGTGATGAAATCATCACCACCGGCATGGGATGCAGGCGCATGAGCTTTTCAAGAAAGGTAATGCCATCCATGCGCGGCATTTCCACGTCTAATGTAAGCACATCCGGCCGTAGGTCCTTGATTTTTTGGCGGGCGATAAATGGATCCGAGGCAGTGCCAACGATCTCGAATGCCGGATCATCCTGAAAAATGGCCGTAAGCAACTGGCGCATAAGCGCCGAGTCTTCCACGATGAGCACCCGTATCTTTCTTGCATCTAACATGGCGTTGTGTAGGTCACGGTGGTGTTAAAACAGGGTTACATCGCCATCTAATTTCTGTTTCTTTAGGCTGATCAGGTAAACCATTTCTTCTTCTACCGTACGTTCGGCGTCATGGGTCCCGAGGCGCTTAAGAAATACCTTGCCGGTATGGGCATAGAATAAAACGCGGCGCGCCTGATAACCGCCCACGTCCTCGTTCAGCACCGGAATCTGCTCGACGTTGAGAAATCGGCGCACGAAGTCGATATTGCGCTGCGGCACACCATCGAGGCTTTCGCGGATATTGAGCACGTGTCCGCCGCCGAAGACCTTGGCCTGGAAGCGCCGGCGATGTCCACCAAGTTTCATAATCTCGGTGATTAACAATTCCATGGCATGCACGCCATAACGCGTACTGGCGGGGTTATCCGGATCGAAGCCCTCGGGCAGCATAAAATGGTTCATGCCGCCGACACCGCTCACGGGATCATACAGGCAAGCGGCGATACACGATCCCAAGACGGTATCGATCACCAGCGGCTCACGGCTCACGCGCAGGCCGCCGATATGTATCGTTACACGCGCTAGGCCTTCCTCCAGCACTGGAAGATGGATATTCTTACGAATGTTCACCGGCGTCTTCATATAATTCCCCCGGCCCGCGCCTGGTAAATACTATGGCCAACTGCACGATAAAGGTGATCGAAACTATGGATCGCCTCTGCGTGCCCCAGCATCAAAAATCCATTGGGCACCAACATACCGGCCATGCGCTCCAGTAAACGGCGCTGTGTGGCCTTGTCGAAATAGATAAGTACGTTACGGCAAAATATCACGTCGAACGGCGCGCGCATGGGCCACGGATCGTCCAGAAAATTAAGCTGCCGAAATCGTATCAGTGAAGTAAGCGTAGGTTTTACATGTACCCTATTTGAAAAGTCGCCAGTACCCTTGAAAAAATAGCGGCGCAATAATGGGAGTGCGATAGGAGCGGCTTGTTCCAGGGTGTAAACGCCCGCATGCGCGTGCGCCAGTACGCGTGTATCGATATCGGTGGCAAGAATTTTAATATCCCAATCGGCAGCATCGGCGAAGGCTTCTCTTACAGTTATGGCCAAAGTATAGGCCTCCTCGCCGGTGGCAGTAGCAGCACTCCATAGACGCAGGCGCCGCGTCTTTTTCTTGCGGTGATCTGGAAACACGTGCTCTGTCAGAAACTGGAAATGGTGCGCCTCGCGAAAGAAATCGGTCTTGTTGGTGGTGATGGCATTAATCATCTCCATCAGTTCGACGCCCTCCTGGTCGCCGTGACACAGCAATTCATAGTACTGGGAATAATTCGTAAACTGATAGTGACGCAGTCGCCGTGATAGGCGTGAACATACCAAGGCGCGCTTATGATCCGACAGGGCGATTCCAGTGTGCCGGTGTATTAATGCACGTAGCTGTCGAAACTCGTCATCGGTGATCATCTGGCGATAATCGGTCAACATGCTGGCGGCGCGTTGGTCAATTCCCACGATGCTGTGCATGTTATGCCCCAAGGCAATATTTCCGTTAATAACGATAGGCAGCGTTTATCGCTGATGGGTATCAGAATTCTGTCCAATCGCTGCCGGCGCTGGCGCTGCGACCATTCGCGGCCAATCTTGGTTTTAGTACTTGCACATTTTTCCGTGAGGTGCCCTGAGATTCCACGGTATTCATGGGGGCGCCCTTGCCTCCAGCGTTTTTGTTTGCACTTGCGGACGCGGCACGCGTCTTGGCGGCGACATCGGCCGCACTGGGTATAGCGCCGGCACCCAAATTGAAGTGCGCGACCAGTATCTTGAGGTTGTCGGCCTGGCCGGCGAGCGATTGGCTGGTGCTGGAGAGCTCCTCCACCTGCGCCGCATTGGATTGGGTCACCGTGTCCATTTGCATAATGGCGCGATTGACCTGGTCGATGCCCGAGGCCTGCTCTTGGCTGGCGGCACTGATTTCCGCCACCAGATCGGCCACGCGTTTTACCTTGGTTGAAATGATTTCCAGCTTGGCACCGGAAATACCCACTAGGTGGGCACCATCACCGACCTTCTCCAGGCTGTCTTGTATCAGTCCTTTAATCTCTTTGGCGGCGGTGGCGCTGCGTTGCGCCAGATTACGCACCTCGGACGCGACCACGGCGAACCCACGCCCGTGTTCTCCGGCGCGCGCGGCCTCGACCGCCGCGTTCAGGGCGAGCAGATTGGTCTGAAACGCGATTTCGTCGATCACGCCGATGATATCCGCAATCTTTTTGCTACTGGCGTCGATCAGATCCATAGAGCGTCTGATCGAGGATGCCATGACCACACCCTCATTGGCCGCCTCGCTAGACTCGGACGCGAGCTTATCGGCTTGCATGGCGTTATCGGCGCTTTGCTTTACAGTACTGGTCATTTCTTCCATGGAGGCGGCGGTTTCCTCCAGCGAGCTCGCCTGCTCTTGGGCGGATGCGGACAACTGTTCCGATGCATCGGTGAGCTCTTGCGCGCCCACGGCGACCACTTCGGCAGCGGTAGCGACGCGCTTGATATTATCGTTTAGCTCATCGATGAGAATATTCAATGACCCGCCGGCTTCCGCGATCTCGTCACGGTTACGGCTATCTATAGATACCGATACTGTCAGATCGCCCTCCGCGGCTTTATGCATGGCACGCACCAAGCGGCTTAAGGGTTCAGTAATGGTTCGCGCTACGTAAAAGCTAAGCAACGCCACCAGCAGCAGCGAGCCGCCAATCATGATCAGGCTCAGGATATGGGCACGCCTATAGGCATTTTGGGCGCCTGCATAACTGGCTTCATAATCAGTAAATGCATTTGTTCCGACATTGGCGGCCTTGCCTTTCTCTACCACATCACGCACGTAGCCGTGACTGGTTTCCGCAAATGCCATTACCTGGCGTAGGTTATAGATGCCGACTCCGGCGCCTGCGATAAGCAGCGAACAGATTAATGTGGCGCCGACAATAAGCTTGGTGCTTAAACGCGTTCCTTTTGCATAAAATGTATCCATCGTACACCCCCCTCGTTAATTGATATCGCCAGCGGTTGGTACCACCGGCCTTATGTCTTCGGACGTGACCAGACGATCTACATTGAGCAGCACTATCAGCCTATCGCCGATCCCGCGCATTCTCATCACGATTTTAACGTAGGCATGGGAGGGTTCAGCGAACCCTCTCGCCTGCTTTAAATTGTACAGCCTGATCGCCGCTCCGATAAGCTTGCTGCGCAATCTTAGGCATTTTGCATAGAATGTTTCCATCACACACCTTCCGGTTAATCGGTCACACCAACGGTTTTGGCCCCGCTATTCCTGGCTCATCGAGACACACGGAGTCGTCGACCGGGGACTTGGGGCGACTCGCTTGGATTAGTGAACTTCATTTTCTGACCAACGTCCGTACTGGCGGCGGAGCGTGCCACCGCTTCGGCCTCCAACCTGAAATGCGAAACCAGTTTTTGCAATTGCTCCGCTTGCACGGCCAGCGACTGGCTGGTGCCGGAGAGCTCCTCGACCTGGGCGGCATTGGACTGGGTCAGGCTGTCCATTTGCATGATGGCCCGGTTGACCTGATCGACGCCCGAGGCCTGTTCCTGACTGGAAGCGCTGATTTCGGAAATGATATCGGCGGTGTTCTTGACGCTCTCGAGAATACTGCCAAGGGTTTCTCTCGATGCGCCCACCAGTTGCGTGCCGTCCCGGACCTTGTTCACGCTGTCGCCAATCAGGGTCTTGATTTCCCTGGCGGCGGAAGC
>JANOTM010000233.1:0-9094 GCA_031416355.1 Gammaproteobacteria bacterium | reverse complement strand
GTACCAGATAGCGGCCGACTTCCAGCGTACCTTTTTCCACGCCGCCGCCTTCCAGGGCCGGCAACATCTGCACCACGGTCAGCGTTCGGGAAACCATGTGGTCCGTATCCATGCGGCGACGCGCGCCGCTTCGTTAAAAGGGATAGCCGGCGGCGCCAGCGTCGCGCCCTGGTGCCAGGCCGGAAATGATGTGACTAGTCCATCGCGCGCCAGCGCGTCCATGCCGCGGCTGATGCGGTTGGCGTGCCGGCGCGTCACCCTAATCAGGCCGGTGCCGGCGCCCGCGGTCAGGGCCTCATATACCATAGACACGCTGTCTTCCGATACCCAGACACGCGCGGCGCGCGCCAGTTCTCGCGGCAACCATAGGCCGTCCGTATCTGTGTACGGCACCACGGTTAGATTGGGCGCTGCGATCTCTTGCAATAGTGCCAGGGTCCGCGCCGGCGTGCGGCGCGAGGTAGTAAGAGTCCAGGAAATGGACGCATCCCGTTGCACGATGTCCGCCACCTGCTGCACTGCGCCGGTGTCCGACCAGCTGTAATGCCGGGAAGGTCCGCCTATCAGGATCAATCCCGCCCGTGGGTCTTGGACCTTGTTAGGAACGATGACATTGAGCGCGCCGCGCGTGGTAATAATATTGGCGCCGGCAATGCCGTCGTGTTCC
The DNA here is from genome assembly GCA_031416355.1 of Gammaproteobacteria bacterium. Lineage (GTDB taxonomy): Bacteria > Pseudomonadota > Gammaproteobacteria > Acidiferrobacterales > UBA6901 > JANNJF01. The sequence continues at coordinate 8,427 of JANOTM010000233.1, read as the reverse complement.
GGCACCACGCACACATCGAACCACGCCCGTGGCAGGCTAGGCCGCATGAGCACCACGATGCGCCCGCCGCGCGCGCGCCGCGCCAGTAGCATGGCCAGGTGTACACCATGGCCGGCGCCGATGTGGAGATGGGGGTCAGGCAGGCCGTCGCCCGGGGGATAGCGCCCAGCCAAAGCACGCAGCCAGGTGCGCGCGCCGCGTGCCGGCTTTATCCAATGGGTTTCCACGCTGTGTTCATCCCCCAGGGCATGCACCAGGCCGCGCGCCTGGTTTTCGTGGCCGGCCTTGTCATCGGTGTACGCCCACACCACCAGGGTCATGCCTGAAGTCCCGGTACCGATGGGCTATTCGTCACGCTTGAGCACGTAGATCGCTCCGCAATAGGGGCAACGCGCCTCGCCGCTCTCTTCTATGGGCAGGTAGACCCGGGGATGGGAATTCCACAGGCTCATGCCGTCCATGGGGCAATGCAAGGGCAGCTGGTCATCGCCGACCTCGTAGCGGTTCTGGGCATTGGCGGGAATTTCGGGCACTGTTTTTGTGGGTGTGTTTGCCATAGTACTCGTCCAGTATTAAACATAACGTCTTAAATAAATGCCGCATAGCCGTAGATGTAGGGTGGGCATGGCCCACCAAACGTGCCTGCGGCCGGCACACGCTGGTGGGCGATGCCCACCCTACCAGTCAGGCGTTATATACGTGGCTATTAACTATACCAGGCTTAGCCATTCCGGATAGCGGCTGCGCCGGCCGTACACCTGATCGAAATACATGGCCTGAAGTTTTTCCGTAATCGGGCCGCGCGTGCCGTTGCCTATGGCGCGTCCGTCGAGTTCGCGTATGGGTGTGACCTCGGCGGCGGTGCCGGTGAAGAAGGCCTCGTCGGCAATGTACACTTCATCGCGGGTAATGCGCTTTTCGTGCACCGGCACACCGATTTCCGCCGCGAGCTTGAACACGGTGTCGCGGGTGATGCCATCCAGGGCGGAGGTGAGGTCGGGGGTATAGAGGGCGCCGTCGCGCACGATAAATATATTCTCGCCGCTGCCTTCGGCCACGTAACCTTCGGTGTCCAGTAATAGCGCCTCGTCGCAGCCGCACGCCAGGGCCTCGCGCAGGGCCATCATGGAATTGATATAATTGCCGTTGGCCTTGGCCTTGCACATGGTGACGTTGACGTGATGGCGGCTGAACGAAGACGTGCGGATCTTGATGCCTTTCTTCTGGCCTTCCTCGCCGAGGTAAGCGCCCCACTGCCAGGCGGCCACGATGACGTGCACCTGGAGATTGTCGGCGCGCAGACCCATGCCTTCGGCGCCGTAGAAACACATGGGCCGGATATAGGCCGATTCCAGTTTATTCTCGCGCACTGCGGCGCGTGTGGCCTGGCTGATGGTTTCTTTATCGAATGGCATAGGCATGCCGAGGATATGGGCGGAGCGGAATAACCGGTCGGTGTGCGCCTGCAGGCGGAAGATCGCCGTGCCCTTGGCGGTGGGGTAGGCGCGCACGCCCTCGAACACGCCCATGCCATAGTGCAAGGTGTGGGTGAGCACATGGGTGGTGGCCTCGCGCCAGGGAACCAATTTGCCGTCATACCAGATGACGCCGTCACGATCAGCCATGGTGGACATGGTGTTGCTCTCCTATTTAAATCAGTGGCATGTTACAGCAGTAGCAAGTTACAAGTAGCGAGGTTTTCGTTGTCACTTTAACTTGCTCCTTGATGGAGGTTTACCTAATTGCTTGATGGGTTTCCCTTCACCCCTAGCCCTCTCCCCGAAAGCGGGGAGAGGGCTAGGGGTGAAGGTGGGCGGTAATCGCTAACCTCCCTATGCGTCAAGTATTTAGGTAACTCTCAATAGTTGTTGTCCCCAGATCACCGCTACCTTTGCCGGATAATCACCGAGTTCATCCGGCGCCACCAATGCTTGGCGTTCCATGAGTTTGAAACGGTGCTCAAGGGATAGATAGCGACGGTAGGCGTCAACCAATATCTGGGCGGTCCCGGCATCCAGCAATCCGGCGCCGGCCAAGGCCTCCAGAATGGGGATGGTGCCGCGCTGGCGGGTAAGATCCGGGTGCGGGTGCGCCCGCCACAAGACCCAGTATTGGACCATAAATTCGATATCAATCATACCTCCCGGGTCGTGCTTAAGATCGAACCGCGTCGGGTCGTGGGGCGGCTGCGCGGCGCGCATGCGCATGCGCATGGCCACGACGTCGTCCTGTAATTTGTCCCTATCGCGCGCCAGACATAGCAATTCGCGCCGCGCCTGTTCAAAGCCCTGGCATATCACCGGCCCGCCGGCGATGGCGCGCGCCCGCACCAAGGCCTGATGTTCCCAGGTCCAGGCGCGCTCGCGCTGGTAATCCATAAACGCCGGCAGGTTAGTCACCAGGGGTCCGGACTGGCCGCTGGGGCGCAGGCGCATATCCACCGCGTACAATATGCCCGCCGGGGTACGAGTAGTAAGTATATGGATCAGGCGCTGGCCAAGACGGGCGAAAAATACGTCGTTGGACACAGGGCGTAAGCCATTGGTCATGCCTACATCGGCACCGGGGTCATGCAAAAAAATCATATCGAGATCGGAGGTATATCCCAGTTCGAGACTGCCGAGCTTGCCGTAGGCGATGACGGCAAATTCTGCAACGCTCTGCCCGCAGCTAGGATGCCCATGTTTGGCAACCATACTGTGTGTTGCCAGGGTCAGGGCCTGTTCCACTACCACTTCGGCAATATGCCCGAGATGCGCGCCGGTCTGTTCTGGTGTGAGACCTGGTTCTCCGGGGCTTGTACCTCCCCGTATATCAGTCGCCGCGACCCGTAATACATGTCCATGGCGGAACTCGCGCAAGGTCTCCATCTGTGCCTCCAGATCGTCCACGGGCAAGTGGGCGAGGCGGCTGCGCAGCTCCGCCTGGAGTGCGTCTTTAGCCAGCGGCGCATACAGACTCGCTGGATCGATTAATTCATCCAGCAATACCGGATGCTGGCTGATCCAGGTGGCGATCCACGCGCTGGCGGCGCACAGCTTCACCAGCTGCGACAAGGCCAACGGGTTTTCCACCAGCAGGGCAAGATACACCGAGCGCCGGAGTATGGCCTCTATGAGCGTAATCAATCGTATTAGCGTGGTCTGCGGATCGGCGGTTAAACCCGCGGCGCCCAGCAGCAAGGGCATCAACCGGTCCAGACGCTCGCGTCCCTGGGCCGATAGGGTGCTATAGGCGCCGCCGTGGCGCAGATCTTGGAGCAATATTTCGGTGGCCTGCGGATGTTTGTATCCGGCGGCGGCCAGACGTTGGTATAACGCGGTCTCATCCAGGGTTGCAAACCAGACCGCGGCCAAACCGGTATCGCCGGCCGCCGCGGCCTCGCCCTGGGGCGCGACAAATACCTGCTCGAAGTGCGCATGTACCTTGTCCATGTGGCGGCGCAACGCCAGGTAAAAACTTTCCCAGTCGGGTAAGCCCATGGCCACGGCCAGGGCCAGTTGCTCGTACGCCTCTGTGGGTAGGCTATGGGTTTGGCGGTCGGCGTACATTTGCAGGCGGTTCTCGGCGCGCCGCAGAAATACATAGGCCGCCTGCAGTTCCGCCACCGCCTGGGACGTGAGGTCGCCGTTGTCACCCAGGGCCGCAAGTACCTGCTGTATCGAACGCACCTGCAATGCCGGTTCGCGCCCGCCGCGTATGAGCTGGAACGCCTGGCCGATGAATTCGATTTCGCGTATGCCGCCGGGCCCAAGCTTGATGTGGTGCTCCATACCCTTGCGCTGCAACTCGCGCTCTATCGCCACCTTAAGCCCGCGTATCGCCTCGACCGCGCCGAAATCGATGTACTTGCGATACACAAAGGGCTTAAGCCGCGCCAGCAGCTCGTGACCGCGCGCCGCCTCGGGCGTGACTGCACGCGCCTTGATAAAGGCATAGCGCTCCCAGGCGCGTCCGTGGATCTGGTAATACTGCTCCATGGCGTCGAACGAAAGCGCCAGCGGACCGCTATCGCCGTTCGGCCGCAGTCGCATGTCCACGCGAAACACAAAACCGTCTTCGGTGGCATCGCTCAGTACTCCCATGAGACGGCGACCGATGCGGGTGAAGAATTCGTGATGGCTGAGTTCGCCCCGTCTACCCCGCACCTCGGCCGCTACCGGCGTCCTCGGTCGCTGCTCCCGGCGCGGCCCTACCTCCTCGACGGCGGTTCCCGACACCGTTCTACCTCCTCCATCCCTGGAGTCGTCCATCCCTGGAGTCGTGCCTATCGCGGCACTTGTACTTCCCTGTACGTCGCCATCATCGCTATAAGCGAAGATGAGATCGATGTCCGATGAAAAATTGAGTTCACCGCCGCCGAGCTTGCCCATGCCGAGCACCGCCAGGTACACGGGCGTACCGGTGGGGGAAAGGGGGGCGCCATAGTCCTCCACGGCCCAGGCCCACAGGCGCGCGAGCGCGCCGTCTATGCAGGCATTGGCCAACGCCGTCAGTGCCGCCAACACTTCCGCAAGATCGGCCCAGCCGGCGAGATCGCGCCAGGCGATACGCACCATCTCGCGCCGCCGCAGCCGCCGCAGCACGCTTTTAAGCGTCGCCCCATCGAGCGCTTGTTCGCATACGTTATGTACGCGCTGCGCCAGTTCCTCCGGTGCATAGGCGCGCCCGAGATCACCGGATTCCATCAGCTCCGTCAGGAGCACGGGATGCTGGATACAGGCGCGCGCCACGAATTCGCTAGTGGCGAAAACCTGGGGCAAGGCCGCCATGAGATGCTCGAGATTTTCCTGGCTGAGTCGCGGCGCAAACCCCGGCTGGAACTCCGCCCAATGGGCATGCGCCCGCGCCCGCAAGGCCTCGGGCAACGCCGCCGCCGCGCGCGTGAATAGTGCGGGCAAGGACTCGGTCATGGATGTATCCAGCGCAGGTAGGCGGCGAGGGAAGGTGCGATCATGCCCTTATACTATATTACTCAAAGTAAAAAATAGCGTCCCATTATGGGCAACCGTGGGTTTTTTATACTACTCCCAAGAGTTACTGCAACATTCCCGAAGCCGCAATACAATGCACCCATTTTTCACGCGCCCGTGGCAACAGGAAACCATGATTCGTCTCCGGCGTCGGCACGAACAAAGTTAGATGCCATCTTGCAGCTTTTTTGGCATGCAACACTCGCCGTAGGTCCTGCCGCTCTCACAAGGGCAGGGGTCGTTTTCCTTAACCTCTGGGAGAGGGCAATAAATATCAAGTGACAGTTCAATACCACGGGATCCAAGGGCTAGCAATGTATCCGCAGAGAGAGTGGGCCCCCATTTGTTTGTTCCATGAATAACCCACAGAAAAGATCAATCTCGAAGCGCCTTCTTAATTTTGACCACACTGCCAAGTCTTGAGTGACTAAACTCAACAGTTCCGCGACTTGCTCGTTAAGATTCTCAGGTTCCCTATCGGCTGCTGCAAGCCGCCACATTCCGAATTTTTTCGTATAATCACGGCCTGTCTTTTGATCACGAACGACTTTTCCTTGGGCCTGACTTTTCGTCGGAGGGCAGCCAAGGAGCCGACTGATCTCGTCGGGCACGAGATCATCGCCCATTATTCGCAAAGTTGCTAATGATCGTTCTATATGCACCATATCTGCTGAATTCTTAACGCAAGCCAAGCTGCGAGCTACGAGGCGCGAAGCATCGATAGTAGCGCGTCCCTCTCGAACGCGATGTTAGACCGTGCTGACACTGAGTAACAATATATTTGGGCATGAGTTCATGCGAGCCTTTCACTCTATTTTGCAGCGGCTCTCAGTCGAAGTGCGGTTTTGTTTTCCTTTTTTGCAGGATGACGCAACGCATGACGGATGAGCCATTTGACCTCCTTGGAGGCTCCGTCAAGCCAACGCTCACAAATCGCAAACACTATTTCTGGATGGTCTTTAGCAATATCACCAAGGTGGTTGGCAACGCTGCGGCGCACATAAAGATTTTGATCGTTTTTCAGTGCCTCTAGGATTGGAAGCACGGGAGATGGGTTTGTGATGAATGCCGGAATTCGTGGTGCCCAAGGAAGCCTAGGACGCGTGCCTTCTGAACAAAGGCGGCGGACATGAGGGTTTGGATCGGATGTCCAGTCAATTATTCGCGACAGAGTGCGATCTTGTTGTTGAATCAGAAATGGCCGTATGGAGAACTCCGAGCTTGATCGTTTGGTCAATTCATACTGAGCCTTCATGGAGATTTCAAACGGATCTTCTCCATCATTGTGCTCTGAATCCAGACCGTACTCAGCGACAAAGCAGCTATGAGGGTGATAAAAAAATACTGCCAGTCCAAGCCCTTCTGTTTCAGTATGTGGCGGCGTCAAAGAAGCTAAAAGTATCTCAATTGCCTTTGAGTATTTATCAGGTAAACATGGACGCAGCGCCCTTGCAAGATGTTGGCCGCGCTCCATAATCCCAAGCGGCTCCAGGCCAGCTAACGCAGCCCTACGGAATGACTGTTCATCGAACTGCGGGTACACGAGCAAAATATTATGTGCTAGGCAATCAACTGCCTCTGAACCAAGCAGGTGTTTCAGAGGTATTCCCTTCTGAATTGAATTTGGCGCGGCAGGAATGCGTGGCATTTGGATCGCTTCTGGGTTCATTGATAAGGTCTAACGGCGCGCTTGAGGCGCGTGTGGCGCGTCAGCGCGACACGTCGTCCTCGAAGCGGTTGTTAGGGAGAACCTTACCACTCGCCCCGCCTGATTCTTGACACATTGTTGTTCATCCATTTTCGAACAATGTGTCTGAACAAAAGGCGCTGGATGCCGCGTAAGTTGACCCCGTGCTTGTCGTAGAAATCATCGGGGGCATCGAAGATGCCGTAGTCGTGATTGATGCCGTCCTTTTGGATGTAGGTATCGGCACCATTCCATTCGATGGGCGGATTCTTGAGGCTCTGGGTTGCAACAGCAAAGCCACAAAATGCGCCTTCAACAGTAGAGAACCGAGTTTGTATGCTCTTCAGGTAGGGTCGGTCAAGAATGAAGCCCTCAAGATTGAGCCATTTGTTTTCGAACCAAACCTCGACCCAACTGTGAATGATGTTGCGAGGTGCGAGGTTGTAGGCAAGGCCAGAAATGGCACCTTTTTGCAGTTTCTTGTCAATTGTGAATCCGTGGAACCGGCATGGAACGCCACAGTTGCGTAGCAACGCCATAAGTAAGGTGCCTTTCGTGTTGCACTGCCCGTATCCATCGCTGTAAACCTGGGAAGCGGGTATGTCATCGGCCTCGTTATAACCGAAGGCGATTTCGTTCTGCACGAAATCGTAGATACGAGCAATACGTTCATACTCAGGCAATGTCGCCCAGCCCCGACTTTTTACCAACCCCGTTAAGGACGGGTGGCTAAAGTCGAGCAATCGTGTCTCTTTGAGATAACGATCCATATGTTCTCGCTAACGAGGTTGTCGAATAACCCAATTTTCACACTTTTTGAATTTGCAATTCACTGAATTCATTATATAAAAATTCCTCGTCATTAGCGAAATCGGGGTTATTCGACAGCCTCAACGTAAAGTTAAGGGGCGTCGCGCCTGCGCGACGCCCCGCTTGAACGCAAGGTTATGTTTCATTAAATTCATGCTTCAAAATACCAAAACACTTCATGTCATGGTATTGACCTCTGACGTAAGCCGACTCACGGCGAACGCCTTCTTCTTTGAAGCCCAGTTTCAGCAAGACCTTTTCAGATGCAACATTACCCGGAATTGTGTCAGCTTGAATACGATGAAGAGACCCACAAGGCAACTTTCCGTCAAATGCTAAGTGTAGTATTTCAAAAAGAGCCTCTGTTGAAAACCCCTTGTTCCAATAGTCCGGTTTTAAATCATAGCCAATTGTTGCATTTCGCATCTTCTCGCTCCAAGAATTGAACCCGCAAGTTCCGATTAACTCGCCAGACGTTTTCGTACGAATTGCCCAACGAATACCTGAATTTGATTTATATCGTGCTTCGAAAAGAGCAATTAACTTTTCCGCCTGAGAAATATTTGTGAAAGGTTCAAGGTCATAGAACTTCACAACTTCTGGATTCGAAAATAGATTATAAAGTGACTCACAATCTGCTGATGTGATTTTCGTTAACAATAAACGTGATGTTGTGAGATCTGGGAAATCCATAAAATTATCTTGAAACCTAACGAATGAAAGGGACTTCCCCGTCCCGAGGCTGCGGCGAAGTTGCCGCAAACGGCATCAAGCGTGCCATGATGGAATTTCCAGATTTCATCAACACCCACAGAAGGGGGAAGTCATGAGCATTATCGTCATTGGAATTGATCTTGCCAAGAACATTTTTGCGGTGCATGGTGTGAATGAAAATGGACACGCCGAGTTGGTCAAACCCAAGGTTAGTCGCGATCAATTATTGCCACTCATCGCCAA
>JANOTM010000232.1:0-2412 GCA_031416355.1 Gammaproteobacteria bacterium | reverse complement strand
CTGCCCAGCTTTTCGTAAAGGCGAACCTGTCGCTGGAACGGCCACCAATCGTAAAGAAAAACCTGTATTGGGCGCCACATGGCAACCCAACCAACGATCGTAAGGCTTTCGCGTGCGATGGTGAGGCCGGTATTCGTGCCGAGATTTCCAATGGCATCTGCCGCGATCAGGCACAGCGAAACAAAGACCAGGCCGATGATAAGACTCGTACGACCTTGCCGCAGAAAATGTTTCAAGGCACTGCGTGTACGCTCGGCTTTGTAAGAGAAGTGGTTGTGTACCGCTCCGGTCAACATCTCGCTCGGGTCGCCATCTGACGGCCATTGTTCAATATGGATGGATATTTGAAAGCGACTACCCGGTGCAAATCCAGATGCCCATGTTTCAATGAAGGCCTCTGCTTCTGTATCAAGGTTTTTGTTCAAGAACGGTGCTGGATCCATTGAGTTAAACAGCTGCGCGATTTCACGCACTCGTACTGCCAGGCGATGGATAGGAGCGGGATGGGGTGATTTTGTCATCGGTGATTTTAATTACGGGCCAACGAAACCATATATTTTTTAAATTCGTCCAACAACAGCACGCTGGAGGCCACAGCAACCGCCTTGAGCCAATCGCCAGGCTCCAGCGCCGTCGTGCCGAACACGCCTTGTGCCGGCGGCCAGTGTACCACCAGGGCTTGCAGCGCCAGCACGCCCGCGAGCGACAGCCACAGCTTGCCATTGTGGAAGAAATGCGCGTTGAAGGCGCTGCCTTTTTCGGCGCGCGCATTGAACACGTTAAAGAACTGGAACAACACGAAAGTGGTGAAGGCCAGGGTCAGGGCATAAGTTTGGCCGTGCGTTTCCAGGCCGTGCCGGAACAGGTAAAGCGTGCCGACCATCATGATCGCCCCGTACAGCGCCAGCCTGGCGAGGCGCGCGCCGGTGAGTATCTGCGCCGACTGCCTGCGCGGTTGGTCGTGCATGATGCCAGCGCGGGCGGGTTCGATGCCCAGCGTCATCGCGGGCGGGCCGTCCATGATGATGTTGATCCACAGCAACTGGATCGCGGTGAAGGGCGCGGGCAGTCCCATCAGGGTGGCGGCGAGCACGGTGAGAACGGCGCCGATATTGGTGGAGAGCTGGAAGCGCACAAATTTGACGATGTTGTCGTAAATCACGCGGCCTTCTTCCACCGCTTTGACGATGGTGGCGAAGTTGTCGTCGGTCAGCACCATGACGGCCGCCTCTTTGGTAACCGCCGTGCCGGTGATGCCCATCGCCACGCCGATGTCGGCGGCCTTCAGGGCGGGCGCGTCGTTCACGCCGTCGCCGGTCATGGCGACGATGTGGCCGTCGTCTTGCAGCGCCCTGACGATTTTCACCTTGTGCTCGGGGGCGACGCGGGCAAACACGGAAATGCCGTCAATGCGGCGGGACAGTTCCGCCTCGCTCATGGCGTCGAGTTCCCGGCCATCGATCACCTCGCCGCTAAGCCCCAACTCGCGAGCGATGGCGGCGGCGGTGACTTTGTGGTCGCCGGTAATCATCTTGACCTGGATGCCGGCCCGGGCGCAGCGGGCGATGGCGGCCTTCGCCTCGGGGCGCGGCGGATCCATGAGCCCGGCCAAGCCGAGGAAAGTCCAGCCCTCAGTCCAACCCTTGGCCAATGCCCACAGGTCGCCAGCCGGGTCGAAGTCGGCGGCGGGGATGATCTTGCGCGCCACCGCCAGCACACGCAGCGCCTGCGCGGCGAGATGTTCGTTCTCATTTTCGATGTTGGTTCGCGTTGCCGCGTCCAGGGGCTGTTCGCCATCCTCCGCCAGACTATATGCAGATCGCGCCAGCAACACATCGGGCGCGCCCTTGATGAACATTTCCACCGTTGCGCCAGCATGGTGGAACGTGGCCATGAACTTGTGCGCGGAATCGAAAGGAATCTCGGCGATGCGCGGCTGCTCGTCCTGCTCCGCCTGCGGGTCGAGACCGCCTTTCTGCGCCAGCACCCACAACGCGCCCTCGGTGGGGTCGCCGATCAGTTGCCCGTCGCGCACGCGCGTATCGGTGCAGAGCGTCATCGGCAGCAGGAAGGGGCGCAGATCGCCATCACTCTCGAAGGCAATCCTGCCGTCTGGCGCATAGCCTTCGCCGCTGACCGCAAAACTCCGCCCGGCGAACCAGCCAGCGCGCGCGGTCATCTGGTTCAGGGTGAGGGTGCCGGTCTTGTCCGAGCAGATCACCGTGGTGGAGCCCAGCGTTTCCACGGCGGAGAGTTTCTTGAGGATGGCCCGGTTCTGCGCCATGCGCCACATGCCGATGGACAGCGTCACCGTTACCACCGCCGGCAGACCCTCGGGAATCGCGGCGACGGCCAGCGCCACCGCAGTCATCGCGGCCTCTGTCCAGGGCAGGCCGCGCGCAAAATCGAGCG
>JANOTM010000231.1:0-6096 GCA_031416355.1 Gammaproteobacteria bacterium | reverse complement strand
AAATAGTGCACACCGCCTGCTACACAGTCCCTTCTCCCTCCGGGAGAAGGACACGACGGCATGGATGCCGGAGGTAGAGCAATGCAGGAGCAATTGCCGAGGATGAGGGCCGGTTTTGCCGTGGTTTGCCCTCACCCCGGCTATTCCCGCCGGGGCGCAGAAAATCGTCTGCGCCCGTTCGGCGGAGAAAAGGTCCACTGGACCTTTTGTTGTTTCCGCCTCACCTCCCGGAGGGAGAGGGAGAAAAGCGGTACGCACTATTTAGCGGTCGGGTCAGTAACTTAAGGCAAGCATCAGGGATTTTTCGTCATTCCCGCACAAGCGGGAATGACGGATGCTGAGTTTTCGTGGCATAAGTAGTAAATGGATGGGTAATGCCCTTTAAGTAAGTGCCATTCTTCTCACTGTCCATTTTACCCTTGGCGCGCTGCCCCATGCACGTTATGATGCGCCCGCTATCCTTACCAGCCTCCCTACGCCATGGCACCAACCCCCTGCCTCTCCTATCTGCCTCCGGAATGGGCGCCCCAGAGCGGCGTCATGCTCACCTGGCCCCACGCTCATAGCGACTGGGGACCTTCTCTGCCCCAAGTGGAACCGGTGTTTGTGGACATCGCCCGCGCCATCGCCGCGCGCGAAAAGGTACTGGTTGCCTGTTACGACCTGGACCATGAACGGCACGTGGCGGCATCACTCACGGCGGCGGGTTTGGCACCGGCGCAATACGTCCTTAAAGTTGCCCGCTCCAACGATACCTGGGCGCGGGATCATGGACCTATAGGCGTCACTTGCAGTGGTCACACGCGCCTGCTGGATTTTGGTTTCAACGGCTGGGGCGGTAAGTATCCGGCGGACCTGGACAACACCCTCACCCAGCGTTTGTACCAGGCCGGCGCCTTCGGTGATACGCCGTTGGAAAAATCGGACCTTATTCTAGAAGGCGGCAGCATCGAAGTAGATGGTAGCGGCAGCCTGCTCACTACCCGCCGTTGCCTGCTGGCACCCACGCGCAACCCGGGCCTGTCACGCGCGCAACTGGAACGGCGTCTGGGAGAATTATTGGGTATTAAACGCGTGCTGTGGCTGGACCATGGCTACTTGGCGGGGGATGACACCGACAGCCACATCGATACCTTGGCGCGTTACTGTGACGTGAACACCATCGCCTACGTCCAGTGCGATGATCCCCAGGACGAGCACTACGCCGAACTCGCCGCCATGGAATTGGAGCTGCGCCAACTGCGCAGCATCACGGGCGCGCCCTACCGCTTGGTGCCGCTGCCGTGGCCGCGCGCCAAGTTCGACGAACACGGCGAGCGCATGCCGGCCACTTATGCCAACTTTTTGATTATCAACGGCGCGGTGCTGGTGCCGACCTATGACGATCCGGCGGACCCGGTGGCGCTGGCGCGGGTGCGCGACTGCTTCCCGCAGCGGGAGATCATCGGTATTAACTGTCTGCCGCTTATCTACCAACACGGCAGCCTGCATTGCGTGACCATGCAGTTGCCAGTTGGCGTCGACGTGTAGCGGTTAAAAACCTCTGCTACGGCAAACGCCCTTTATTTCTTCTTATTTCTTCGCTTCCAATATGAATGTAAGTTGGAAGCCCGACGGCGCATTTTGAGGTTTTCTTCGTTGCGAATCTGATAGATCCTCTGGCGGCTGATTCCGTACTTTTTTCCCATATCGGCGACGCGCTGTCCGGATTTAAGACCCTTGATAATCAAGAGCCGCCGCTTGCGGGCTGTTTTCAGTAATTTTTGATGGTTGGTAGTCATGGGGAAAGATTGCAGGTAAAAAACATTCTTGTCAATTTAAGAATACCCCTGTTGATGCGAGGCATTGGTAAAATGGGAAAACTTGTCAAACGCGCCCCGGGTTCTGCGCCTGGGGCAAAACGCATGGGCAGAAACCGGCGCGGGTGCTAACATAACCGGCATGAGCTCCTTACTGAAGGTCGGCCTGGTCCAACAGGCCGGTACCGAGGATTACACCCATAACCTCGCCGCCACCGAAAGCGGGCTGCGTCAGGCCGCCGCCCAGGGCGCGCGCCTGGTGTTACTGCAGGAACTGCACACTGGGGTGTATTTTTGCCAGACTGAAGACACCCGCCGCTTCGACCAGGCCGAAGCCGTACCCGGACCCACCACCACCGCCCTAGCCCGCCTGGCGCGGGAACTGGGTATCGTCATCGTGTCCTCGGTCTTCGAACGCCGCGCGCCGGGGCTGTATCACAATACCGCCGTGGTATTGGAAAGCGATGGCAGTATCGCCGGTCAGTACCGCAAGATGCACATCCCCGACGACCCGGGCTTTCACGAAAAATTCTATTTCACCCCGGGCGACCAGGGCTTTGTACCCATAGACACCTCGGTAGGCCGGCTCGGCGTCTTGATTTGCTGGGACCAGTGGTATCCGGAGGCGGCGCGCGTCATGGCGCTGCGCGGCGCACAGTTGTTGCTCTATCCCACCGCTATAGGCTGGGACCCGCGCGATGCACCAGAAGAAAAATCGCGTCAACGCGACAGCTGGATCACCATGCAGCGCGCCCACGCCATCGCCAACGGACTGCCAGTGCTGGTGTGCAATCGCAGCGGCCACGAGCCCGATCCCAGCGGTCTAGGCGCGGGCATCCAATTCTGGGGCAGCAGCTTTGTCGCCGGCACCCAGGGCGAGGTCTTGGCCCAGGGCCCGGCGGACGCCACAGCAGTGCTCATGGCCGATATCGACATGACGCGCACCGAGAGCGTGCGTCGCATCTGGCCGTTTCTGCGCGATCGCCGTATCGACGCCTACGACGACATCCTCAAGCGCTACGCCGGATAAGTAAAGCCATCGGGTTGCCTTAACCTGATCTCACAACCCATGTCCTCCCGCGCCCTCTTTCGTCACGCCATCGATCTCTTGCATACCGTCATCAACGGCCAACAGCCGGCGGATAAGCAGATGGAGCAATATTTCCGCGACCATCGCAATCTCGGGGTGCGCGACCGCGGCTTCGTCGCCGAGACTGTCTATGGCTGTCTGCGGCGGCGGCGCTTTCTGGAATACATGGCCGATGCCACGCCCGCCGATCCCGAAGATCAGGTGTCCATTTATCTTCTCGCTACCCAGGGTTGGAGTACCCGCGCCCTGGAAGACGCCGGTTACCGGCCGGCGATCAAAGGCAATACCGGTGCCCTGCGCGACTTCGCCGCACGCTTACGCAACCACGCTGAGCTGCCCCTGGGGGCGCGCACCGATCTGCCCGACTGGCTGCTGAATAAACTGCTGGCCCACTACGGCGAACCGGAGACCCTGGCCCTGGCGGCAGCGCTCAATCAACCCGCTACCCTGGACCTGCGCGTCAATACCTTGAAGGCTACGCGTGAAGAGGTAATGGAAAAACTCGCCGCCGAGGGCTACCCGGTGGAGGCCACGCCATATTCACCCGTGGGCCTGCGCCGGCGCGAACGCGCACCGCTGTTCAAGACCGCGAGCTTCCAGGAAGGCCTGTTCGAGGTCCAGGACGAAGGCAGTCAGTTACTGTCGTTACTGCTAGAACCCCGGCGCCACGAAATGGTGGTGGATTTTTGCGCCGGCGCCGGCGGCAAGACCCTGCATCTGGGCGCGCTCATGGCCAACAGCGGCTCGCTCTATGCCTTCGACGTGGCGGCCAAACGTCTGGAGCGGCTGAAACCGCGCAGCACGCGCGCTGGTCTGGATAACGTGCGCGCCGTTGCCATCGCCCACGAGCGTGATGTACGCGTACAGCGCCTGGCGGGCAAAGTGGACCGGGTGTTAGTCGATGCGCCGTGCAGCGGAACCGGCACCCTGCGACGCAACCCCGACAGCAAATGGCGAGAACCAGATATGGTGCAGACCACCGCGGCCCAGCGCCGCATCCTGGCGGCCGCGGCGACCCTAGTCAAACCGGGAGGACGCCTGATATACGCCACCTGCAGTCTGTTGCCCGAGGAAAACGACGACGTCGTGGGAGAATTTCTCGAACACCAGCGGGAATTCAGCGTGCTGCCGGCGGGCGCCATACTCGCACGGCGCAATGTCGCGGTGGCATTGACGGACGATGCCCTGCGCCTGACGCCCCAGCAGCACCACACCGATGGGTTTTATGCCTTAGTTATGGAGCGAAAAAAATAGTTCGTAGGGTGGGCATCGCCCACCGACGTGCACCGGCCGGAGTAGCGTAGCGTGCGCCATGCGCACGACTAAACCTAAACAAAAAATACGTTGCGCCGGGTATCGTTGACCATCGACATGTCGTCATGGTGGGATATAGCGTGAGCGTGCGCTTGGCGCACGCGACGCTTGCTGACGCCCCATCACCACCACACCGATGGGTTTTATGCCTTGGTTATGGAGCAAAAAAAATAGTTCGTAGGGTGGGCATCGCCCACCACACGCGACTTCGGCTGGCACACGCCGGTGGGCGATGCCCACCCTACATCTACATTTCACTGCTACTTGCGACATTTATAAATCCGGATATTTACCACCTGCGTCTTTCAACTTCGCCTTGCGCGACGCGAAATACTGGCTGCTTATCCAGATAATAACGCCTATCAGCGCCAGACCGCCCAGAACCATCAGCTCATAGCGCTTGAAGTCGTCCAACAGCAATTCAAAGGCGTGCCCGAAAAGATAGCCGGCCCAGCCGAGGACCACCGCCCATATCGCGGCGCCGATGGCGTTCAGTACCAGGTAGCGGCTGCGCGACACCCGGCTGGCGCCCAGGGCAAAGGGCGTAATGCTGCGCAGGCCATAATAAAACCGGAAAGTCAGTATCAAAAAATTTTGATGGCGCTCAATTAGGCGATACACCTTTTCCGCGCGCACGCGCCACGTGGCGCGCCGTGCAATGAGGGCGGTGCCGTAGCGCCGGCCGATATAAAAAAATAATTGATCGCCGGAGAAACTTCCTATGAAGGCCACCACGATCACCCATTGAATGTCCAGGTGGCCGCGTTGTGCGGCAAAGCCGGCGAGCACCAGTATGGTCTCTCCTTCCAGGAAGGTGCCAATCAGCAGGGCGAGATAACCGTAATCTTCAATAAGCGAGGTGAGCGACATAAGGGACACCGTGAATTTCCAGACACTGACTTGACCAGGTGTTCCTGCGACTAGCGGTCGCCGTGTATACCTTACACATCAAGAACGCGGCTCATGCCGCCGATAATACACGTTATTGCAGCCATGCAGTGCAAAAAAAAGCCCCGTGCCGTGACGGGGCGGTACATGTCTGTTCCACAAACCTTAACCCGGAAGTACCCGAGTTGCCTGCATGCCCTTGGGACCCTTGTTGGCCTCGAACTCCACTTTTTGTCCCTCGGCTAAGGTTTTGAACCCGTCGCCTTCTATAGTTGAGAAGTGGACGAATACATCGGGCGTGCCATCAGTGGGTGTGATAAAACCAAAACCTTTCGACTCGTTGAACCATTTGACCGTACCAGTTTGCATAAATGGAACCTCTTTCTGCGATGAAGTCTGCATGCACAGACTGTTTGTTTAAAACGCCCAATCCAGTGGCAAGCACACCTATGCAGAGCAATAACCAAGCGGTGACGCAGCCACTTCCACTACACCTGCGGCCATGGAGCGTATCCATGGCCGGGTCCGGATAAACTCTACTTGAAGTTTTTCCATAAGACAATCTGCATGCCTCCTTGGTACCGTATATGGAAACGGGCATTGCCAATCCGTTACGTGCACACTCATGTCTGTATGCTGGGGTCAGATACATTAGCAGGCATTAATACACATTCATCCCACAACGATGTCACAATCTAAGATCCACTAAGAGACCTTATTACAAAGTATTATGGCCGCCTGACCAACAATTACTGATCTTCAAAGACAGCCCATGCCTATAGATACACCGAAACGCTCACCCCTGCCGCGCACGGTACTCGTGGTGGGCGTGGTGAGCATGCTCAACGACTTTGCCAGCGAAATGGTGATACCGCTGATCCCGCTGCTGCTCGTCACGGTGCTGGCGGCGGGACCGGTCGCCCTGGGCTTGATCGAAGGTGCGGCGGAGACGCTGGCCAATCTGATTAAGCTCTGGTCGGGACGGCGCTCCGATGTATTTGGCCA
>JANOTM010000230.1:0-3896 GCA_031416355.1 Gammaproteobacteria bacterium | reverse complement strand
GGCCAGACCGGCGTCGAAATGGAAGCGCTCACGGCGGTGCAGATCGCCCTGTTGACTATCTATGATATGTGCAAGGCGGTAGATCGGGGCATGACCCTGACCGATATCCGGTTACTGGCCAAAACCGGCGGGAAATCCGGTGCCTGGACGCGGGATACGACCTAAATGGCACTTACTTAAGGGCACCCCCAATCAACACACACTTAATGCCACAAAAACCCAGCATCCCGTCATTCCCGCGCAAGCGGGAATCCAGCGGTTTTTATGGGCCCCTGGATTACCGCTTGCGCGGGAATGACGAAAAATACTGGCGATTGCCTTAAGTAAGTGCCATTCGGATACGATCTAAACCAAACACCGGCCAGGGAAAATATCGTCCACCTGCACCAATACCTGTAATCGATCCCGCAACACCTTATAATGCGGATCAACGTACACCCATGCCACCCCGCAAGAAAGAGCACCCACCCATGTCTGAATTTACCCCTGGTTTGCATGGCTTAGGCTTTCAGGACCTGTTGCGTCTGGAGGGTTTAAAGCGACTCGATGCAGAGTTTCTTGCGCGCCTGCAACAGCAAAATAGCGAGCGCCACGCCCAACTACTCGCCTACCGGGCGGGCCATGCATACACGCCCTTACAGACGAGCGAACTGCTACTTGCCTGCGCCCCTTTGGTGGAAGACATCGTAGGCGAGACTTTCCATATCAGCAACGAACTGGAACAAGCCCGCGCCCGCACCCTGGCACATGATCCGGTGTTCGCCTTCAAAAAACTGTTCGTATTACGACGCGCACGCCGGCGCCTGCTGACCAAAGAAGAGATCCAGAATTTTACCGAGCTCGATATCTGGCTTACGCAAGCACTCAAGGCCGCCGGCCTAGACAACCCCGACCGGGAACTGGCCGTGGCCAAGTTCGGGCAGAGCTTGCTCACCGATACCGAAGGCAATAAAGACACCATAGAAATGCTCACGCGCTGGTGTATACAAGCACTCAAGACCGATGTGGGACGGGCGCGCGTCGCCGGCTGGGTGAGTTTCCGCCTACCCCAGGGCGTGGACTACGCTCATTTGGTGCCTATTGTTCCGGTGCCCGCCGATACGCTGGGGCGCGTGCAAGGACCGAAGGAACATTATCACCCGCGCGCCGGTTTTAAACTGACTGACCTGCGCATGAACCTGCGCGCAGTACAGAACGAGGTCCATTACTGCATTTACTGCCACGACCACGATGGCGACTTCTGTTCCAAAGGCTTCCCGGAGAAAAAAGGCGAACCGGAAAGAGGCATGAAGAAAAACGCCCTGGGGGTGAGCCTGGACGGCTGCCCGCTGGAAGAAAAAATCTCCGAGATGCACGCGCTCAAGCGCGACGGCCATACCGTCGCCGCCCTCGCCATGATCATGGTGGACAACCCCATGTGCCCGGCCACCGGCCATCGCATCTGCAACGACTGCATGAAGTCCTGCATTTATCAAAAGCAAGACCCGGTAAATATCCCGCAGATCGAGACGCGCTGCCTCACGGATGTGCTCGATTTGCCCTGGGGCGTGGAGATCTACCACCTGCTCACGTGCTGGAACCCGCTGCGCGCGCGCCAGTGGCTGCCGAAACCGTACAACGGCCTCAAAGTCCTGGTCAACGGCATGGGGCCGGCGGGCTTTACCCTGGCGCACCATTTACTCATGGAGGGATTCGCCGTGGTGGGCGTGGACGGTCTCAAGATCGAGGCACTGCCGGACACGCTGATGCAAAATCCGATACGCGATTATAAAAATCTCGAAGAGGACCTGGATACGCGCGTCATGGCCGGTTTCGGCGGCGTGGCCGAATACGGCATCACCGTGCGCTGGGACAAGAATTTTCTGAAATTAATATACCTTACCCTCGCGCGCCGCCCCCAGTTCCAGGTATTCGGCTGCGTGCGTTTCGGCGGCACAGTAACCCTAGATGATGCCTGGGAACTGGGCTTCGACCACGTGGCCATCGCCGTGGGCGCGGGCCTGCCCCAGGCCTTGCCCATACCCGGCAGTTTGGCGCGCGGCATGCGCCAAGCGGCGGATTTTCTCATGGCCTTGCAACTTACCGGCGCGGCGAAGGAAGCGAGTCTCGCCAACCTCCAGGTGCGGTTACCGGCGGTGGTTATCGGCGGCGGACTCACGGGTATCGATACCGCCACCGAGGTCCAGGCGTATTACATCGTGCAGGTGGAAAAAACCTTGCACCGCTACGAAACCCTGGCCGCGACCCAGACCGAGGCCCAGGTGCGTCAGGGCCTGGATGAGGAATCGAATCTCATCTTGGATGAATTTCTGGCCCACGGACGGCGGGTGCGTGCCGAGCGCGCGCTGGCAGAGAAGCAAAAACGCGCACCGGACTTTATTACACTCATACAGCAATGGGGCGGCGTCACCGTCGCCTACCGGCGTAAGCTCAGCGACTCGCCCGCCTACCAGCGCAACCACGAGGAAGTAATCAAGGCCCTGGAAGAAGGCATCTACTACGCCGATGGCCTAAGCCCCATAGCGGCGGCCCTGGACGACTACCAGCACGTGTCGGCACTGGTGTGTAAGCGCCTGCGCGCGGACGCCAATGGCGAGTTAGTAGAGGACGACGAGGAAGTCCGCCTGCCAGCGCGTGCCATCTTTGTCGCCACCGGCGCCAAGCCCAACATCGCCTACTATTTCGAGCACCGCGGCAGTTTTCAGCGCGATCGCAGCTTTTACCAAACCCACGAGGTCCGCGATAGCGAACTCGCTCCGGTGGCGGCGGTGAAGTTTTGCAAGGCGCCGGACTTCGGGCCGTTTACGTCGTATGAAAAAAATGGTAACCGCGTCACGTTCATCGGCGATACCCACCCTTCCTTCCATGGCAGCGTGGTCAAGGCCATCTCCTCGGGCTATCGCACCTACCCTAAGATCGTCGCAGCGTTTGGTGCGCGCGCCGCGCACCTGGGCGATGAGAACGAGTACGCCGATTTCCGCACGCGCATGGAAAATCTCCTGCAGCCGCGTCTGCTGTCGGTCGCGCGCTGCGCCGCCAATGCCGTAGAGCTGGTGATCCACGCCCCCATGGCGGCGAAGCGCTTTCTCCCCGGCCAGATTTACCGTCTGCAGAATTACGAACGCCTGGCCAGGGTGGTCGACGGCACACGCCTGCAGACCGAGACCATGGCCATCACCGGCTCCAAAGTGGACGTAGGCCTAGGCACGGTGACCCTCATCGTGCTCGAACGCGGTGCCAGTTCGCGCCTGGCCAGCACCTTCACGCCCGGCGAACCTATCGCCCTCATGGGTCCGAGCGGCACCTATGCCCACGTGCCGCAGCACCAGAGCCTGCTCATTGTCGCCGACCGCCTCGGCGCCACCGGCGTGCGCGCCATCGCCCCGGCGCTGCGCGCTGCCGGCAACAAGGTGTTGTTCTTCGCCGCATTCCGCACACCGGAGGAGGTCATCTGCCGCGACGAGTTCGAGGCGGCGTGCGACTGCATCGTCTGGGTCAGCAACCAAGGTGAGATAGCGACGCGCCGCCCGCAAGATCGGACATTCACCGGCGACGTGCGCGATGCGCTCAAGGCCTATGCCTATCACAAACTCGCGCCAAGCCCGGGACTCAGCTTCGCCGACATGGACCGCCTGTACTTCCTGGGCGGTGGCTGTCTGGTGCAGCGCCTACGCGATCTACGCCACGATGAACTCAGCGGCCACTTCTCCAAGAACCCGCCCGCCACCGGTTCGGTCTACGGCAACATGCAATGCATGCTCAAGGGCGTATGCTCACAATGCCTGCAGTGGCAGCTGGACCCGGCCACCGGCCAGCGCACCAAGGCGGTCTTCACCTGTTCGTGGCAAGACCAGCCCCTGGAACTGCCGGATTACGACAATCTACAGGAACGCCTG
>JANOTM010000229.1:0-8768 GCA_031416355.1 Gammaproteobacteria bacterium | reverse complement strand
CGCAGATTCATGGTAGCAATAGGTTTCCAGGGCATGGTTGATCGAACTCCCAGTCATCAAATTAAAATGTCTGAGTGTCACCCATGTCCTCGCACGTTTGTTACCTATGTCTCCGGTCTATACACACAAGCAAAGAAAGTAACCCGCCCGCGATGCCCATGGATGTGCAAGTGCCGTGGAGCGCATGGATGCGCGAGAGCGGCCGGGGCGGGACCCGCAATTAGCTTTTAAAGCCCGCGCGGCTAGCGCGGCACAACACCGCGACTGGTATCACCCTACCCCAAAAACAGACCATACGCCGGATTGCCGGTCTCATCCGCATAGGCATAACCAAGATTGTCCAAGAACGTCTGAAAATCCCGCTTCTCCCCAGGCGGCACCTGCATGCCCACCAGTGCGCGCCCAAAATCCGCGCCGTGGTTGCGATAATGGAACAGGCTGATATTCCAGGTCTGGCCCATTTTATTGAGAAAATTCAGCAAGGCACCCGGGCGCTCCGGAAATTCAAAACGATAAATACTCTCATGCAGCGCGTTGGGCGCACGCCCGCCGACCAAATGGCGGATGTGCAGCTTGGCCATTTCGTTGTCAGTCATGTCGAGCGGCTGGTAACCAGCGGCGCGTAGCGCGGCCATGAGCACGTCGGTCTCGCCCGCGTCCCGGATCTGTACGCCCACGAAGACGTGGGCCATGGCCGGATCGGCGTAGCGATAATTGAATTCGGTAATCGAGTGTTTGCCAATGATGGAACAGAACGCCCGGAAACTGCCGGGGCGCTCGGGTATGCTTACCGCAATAATCGCCTCGCGTCGCTCGCCGATCTCGGCGCGCTCGGACACATGTCGCAGGCGATCGAAATTCATGTTGGCCCCCGAAGCGATGGCCACCAGCTCTTGGTTCTGCACGCCGGTGCGTTCTATGTATTTTTTCATGCCGGCCACCGACAGCGCCCCGGCCGGCTCCAGGATGGAACGCGTATCCTCGAACACGTCCTTAATACCAGCGCAGATCTCGTCGGTGCTTACCAATATAATTTCGTCTACAAACTGCCGTGCCAGACGAAAGGTCTCCTCGCCCACCTGACGCACCGCCACGCCATCGGCGAACATACCCACCTTATCCAGCAGCACGCGCGTGCCGGCCTTGAGCGAGTGGTACATGGCGGCGGCATCTTCCGGCTCGACCCCGATGATCTTAATTTCCGGGCGCAGGGATTTAAGGTAGACCGCGATGCCGGCAATTAAGCCGCCGCCGCCCACTGGCACAAAAACCACATCTATTTGTGAGGGATGTTGCTTGAGTAATTCTACCGCGATCGTGCCTTGGCCTATGATCACTTCGGGGTCGTCGTAGGGATGCACAAATGTGAGCCCCGCCTGTTTCATCAATATCTGCGCATGGGCATAGGCGGCGTCGTAATTGTCGCCTACCAAAACCACCTCACCACCCAGTCCGCGTATGGCGTCGATCTTGATTTGCGGTGTGGTGACGGGCACCACGATTACCGCTCGCGCGCCCAATTTCTGCGCCGCCAGCGCCACGCCCTGTGCGTGATTGCCGGCCGAGGCGGTGATTACCCCGCGCGCCAGGGCGTCCTGCGGCAGGCCGGACATCTTGTTATAAGCGCCGCGCAGTTTGAAGGAAAACACCGGCTGCTGGTCCTCGCGCTTGAGCCAAACGCGGTTGTGCAAACGGCGTGAAAGATTGGGCGCAAAGTCGAGGGCGCTCTCGCGCGCTACTTCGTAGACCCGGGTAGTGAGTATTTTTTCCAGATAAGATAGCGGCATAGGTGTAATCTACCAAAAAACACCGGCGTCCGGCTCTTTTTTATTGCTGGTACAACCGGTATGCTCACAGCCACTGCATACAGGGGGAACAATGACCCAAGACGAAATGAAAAAGGCCGCCGCGCTGGCGGCCCTGGAATACATCGAGGCCGGCAGCATCATCGGCGTGGGCACCGGTTCCACCGCCAACCACTTCATCGATGCCCTGGCCACTATTAGAGGTAAAATCGAAGGTGCCGTGGCAAGCTCCAAGGCCACCGCCGAACGCCTCAAGCAGCACCGGATTCCGGTACTCGAACTCAATACCACCGGTGGGCTGTCCCTCTATATAGACGGTGCCGACGAATCCACCCGCCATCTGCATTTGATCAAGGGCGGCGGTGGCGCCCTGACCCGGGAGAAAATCATCGCGGCGGCGAGTAAAACCTTCGTGTGCGTCGCGGATGAGACCAAGCTGGTGGATGTACTGGGCGCGTTCCCGTTACCGGTGGAAGTCATACCCATGGCACGCAGCTATGTGGCACGCGCCATTATCCAGCTCGGGGGCGAACCGGTGTTGCGCGAGGGTTTTACCACGGATAATGGCAACGTCATCCTCGACGTGCATGGACTCAAAATCCTCAATCCGGTGGAGCTGGAAGAAAAACTCAACAACATCGTGGGCGTGGTGACCAACGGCCTGTTCGCGCGGCGTCCGGCAGATGTGCTGATACTCGGCACAGCGAGCGGGGTCAAAACCCTGAAATAAGACGGCCGCTTCCGGCATCCTGCCTCGCGCGGCACATGTACGCCCTATACATCGGCACAAATAAAGCGATCAACCCGCCACGCGCGAAATCTGGATATTCAGCTTTTTAATCCGATGCCACAGGCTACGCTCTGAGATCCCCAGACGCTTGGCCGCCTGTACCTGTACACCATTGCTCAACTCCAGGGCCTGCAGTATGGCGCGCCGCTGCACTTCCTCCAGCCAGCTATCCAGACTTTGTCCCGCCATTTTATCGAGGAAGTCGCCAGCACCCGGGACGGCATCTGCATTCGTTCCTATGGCATGGGATAGATCGGGCACATCGATTTCCGCGCCTTTGCAGGAAAGAATGGCGCGCTCCACCGCATTACGCAGCTCCCGGATATTGCCGGGCCAGGGATAGCGGGTGAGCACAGCCGTGGCTGCTGGGGTGAAGCCGCGTACCGCCTTGTCGGTATCGGCCGCCAGTTCGCGCAGAAAATCCATGGCCAGCAACGGCACGTCTTCGCGCCGGCTGCGCAGCGGCGGCACTACGATACGATACACATCCAGGCGATAAAAAAGATCATCCCGAAACTTGCCCTGACTCACCAACTCCTTGAGATCACGATTGGTGGCGGCAATAAACCTAACATCTATGGCGCGTATGCGATCGCTACCCACGGGCGAAAATTCACGCTCCTGCAACACGCGCAATAGCTTGGCCTGTAGACCCAGATCCAGATCGCCGATTTCGTCGAGGAAAAGCGTACCGCCCTGGGCCTGCTCCAGACGCCCGGAACGCCCATGGCTGGCGCCGGTGTAGGCGCCTTTCACATAACCGAACAACTCGCTTTCCATGAGATCGCGCGGTATCGCCGAACAGTTGATCGCTACCCATGGTCCTTGGGCGCGCGCGCTGAGTTCGTGCAGGGTGCGCGCCACCAGCTCCTTGCCGGTGCCGGATTCGCCGGTAATCAGAACATTGGTCTTGTAAGGGGCAACCTGGTGGATTTCCTCCTGCAGTTTATGAAACGCGGCACTCTCGCCTAAGAGTCGCTTGCGCCCCAGGGACAACTGCACCGCTTCCTTGAGTTGCCGGTTCTCGCGCAGTATGTCGCGCAGCTTGAGGGCATTGTGTACCGCGATCTCCAGCTCCTCCGGCTGGAACGGCTTGGTGAGATAATCCGCGGCGCCCGCGTGCACGCTGCTGACCGCGGAACGGATGGTGCCATGGGCGGTGACCACGATCACCGGCACATCCGGCCGCTCCTTGCGGCAACGGCCGATAAAGCCCTCGCCGCCCATGCCGGGCATTTTTAGATCCGACAACACCACGTCGAGATTCGGATTTTCCAGATGAATAATGCCGGACTCGCCGCTGTCCGCTACCAACACCTCGTGGCCGGCATCCTCCAATATCATGCGCATTACCGCCTGCATATTGGCCTCGTCATCGACGATAAGCACGGTACGTTTCATGTCTCCGACCTCGGGTACACCGGAAATCGCATGGCGAACCGGGCGCCGCGGCCTTCCGGTGGCAATACATACAGCTTGCCGCTGTTGGCCTCCACCAGGGTATTCGCCAGGGACAGACCCAGACCGGTGCCCTGTTCCTTGGTGGTAAAAAATGGTTCGAACAGGCGCGGTAGCACCTCCGCGGCAATGCCGGGACCGCTGTCTTCTATAGATAAGGTGATGTAGCCGTGGGCACTGCCACTGGTAATCAGCAATTCACCGTCGCCACCCATGGCCTGGATGGCATTGGTCAGGATATTGCCCCAGGCCTGCTGCAGTAATCCGGCATCTGCCATAATGCGTGTTACACCGTGTTGCAGGCGTTTCTGTACCCGCAGATTATTCTGGCCTGCTAAGGCCGCCGCCAGTGCACGCTCCATGGGAACGGCCGGGTCGATAGAGGCGAAATTCGGTTGACGATAACGGGAAAGCTGGAGGAAGTCCTGCACCAGATTGCTCACCCGCTGACTTTCTTCACGCACCATGCGGGTCAATTCGGTTTTCTTTTCCGGCGTCTGGTCGGGTTTCTCCAGCAGCGCGGAGGCGGCATTGATCACGCCCAGGGGGTTGCGTATCTCATGCGCCAGGGCTGCGGAAAGCTCCCCGAGGGCGGCAAGTTTGTCGCGCTGAAAGGCCTGTTGCTGTGCATCGCGCGCCTCGCGCAGGCTCACCGCCATGGCGTTGAACGCCTGTGCCAGATCCCCGAGTTCGTCGTGTGACGAAACCGGGACCGTGGTATTGAAATTCTGCGCCGCCAGCTGCATCACGCCATTGTGTAAATCTTTTACCGGCCGCAACACCAGACGACTGAGAAACACACCCATAAGCCCACCGATACCTAGACCCAGTATGGAGATGGCCAGAAAAAGCACCACCCGATTGGTAATCACCTCCTCGAAACCGCGCCGCTCCACGCCGGTAAAAATGATCGCCTCCACATAACCTTCGGAATCGACTATGGGTGTGTATTGCCCACGAAATCGGCCCTGTTCGGCCTCGACGCTGTAATAAGGTTTTTTTTCCTTCTGCAGACTATTAAGCACCCCGGCGGGCAGGTGATCCAAAGGCAACGACTTTCCCGGGACCGAGAGGACGTCGAAATATTTTGCACCGTCACGATAATAGAGTCGCGTCTTGAGCCCGGTCAGGTGCGATAGTTCATCGATAAAATCCTGATTCAACAGACTGCCGATCACGAGAAAATAACGCGCCGGTCCATGCCGCGGCACCGGGGTAATGCCTATGGCGGCGAGCTGGTTTTTGCCACGGTAAGTGACCCTGAGCACCGCCTCGGTCTGGCTCCGTTTCCACAACTTGTGCATGTGCACCGGCACTGAACTGTACACAAGCTTCTGGTTAGGGGTATAGATCTGAATAAAGGTGACGCCCAGCTCGCGTGCGATACTCGCTACCGGCGGCTGCACCGGATCACCGACAGTGGCATCCAGGCGTTCAAGAAATTGCGGATCGTCGGCTAGCACGGTGCCCAGCATAATGGCGTCATTCTGGTAGGCCTGCAGCCATATCTGGCTGGAGCGCGACGAATCCACGATCCAACGCTCCAGACGCTCCTCAAAGCCAGATGACACCCATACCGAGGCCAAGCCCGCCGCCACCAGCATGGGCACGACCACGATCGCCAAGATGACGATCAGTACTTTGCGTTGCAATCGATTCAACTTCACGGTCCATGGCGCCTTCGGAGGCATCCAGAAATTGAGTATCCTACAAAATATGTAGTTTCAGGAATGGCATTTTTCCAAAACCACCCTAGATAAACCATGTATCTATTTGATTTATAACGTAATAGTTTATATATTCTCTTATGGCATGTAGATTGCTAAGGCAGCCATTAAGGCTGGATAAACCATCCCATCCGATATCCCTATCATTATGCATCTTTGTCCGAGGAATTTAGTCATGAAAAAAACCCTGATCGGCGTTATCGCCTTGGCCGCCCTGTTTGCCGGTGTAAGCTTCGCCGCTGACACTGCCCCGGCTGCCGCCCCCGCTGCTGCTGCGCCTGCCGCTGCTGCTGCCCCCGCCGCTGATGCCGCTGCCACCGCCACCACCACCGCGGAAGACAAGAAAGCCGCAGTAATGAAGAAAGTTGAAACCAAGAAGAAGATGATCAAGAAAGAAGAGCAAAAAGAAGGCGAAGCCAAGTAAGTCGCGCCTTGTAAAGTAATGCTATGGTACAAAAAAGCGCCCTAACCGGGCGCTTTTTTTATTGTAGCCGCTGCTGCACCCACGCCGCCAGACTGCGGGCATCCAGAGCACCAGCGACCCGATCTATCTCGCGCCCACCCTTAAACAGGGCCAAGGTAGGAATGCTGCGAATATTGAATTGGCTGGCGAGTGCCGGCTGGGCCTCGGTATCGACCTTGGCGAAACGCACCTGTGTTTTAAATTGATCCGCCACTTGCATAAATACCGGCGCCATCATTTTGCATGGGCCACACCAGGGCGCCCAAAAATCCACTACCACCGGGATATGGTTGCGTTCCACATGCTGTTTAAAATTGGCCGCCGTCAATTCCACCGGCTTCCCGTTCAGCAATAGCTCATGACAGACCCCACAACGGGGGGATTGATTAATACGGTCACCGGGAACCCGGTTTATCCCGTGACAGTAAGGACACACTAAATGCATGCTGGTCGACATAATATTCCCCTATAATGATCAGTACCTTAAACTGGGGACAGGCGCACGGGATTTCCAGAGTGTGCGCTATTTTAGCCCTTGGTCCACCTTGTTGTGGTCAGGGCTTTAATCTATCCTCAACTCATTCCATAGATAAGCCATAAGCCGATCCATGCCCCTGAGTACCCGGCCGTTCCTGTTAGTAGTTGCCTCTATATGGATATTTACCGGCTGCAGTCATGCACCGCAACGGCCCGCCACCCTGGTTCCCGGCGATTACCGCTATGTCGAGGAATACCTGGAGTGGTATATCCCGCGGCTCATGAAAAAGCACCAGGTGCCCGGGGTCAGCATCGCCCTGGTAGATGGCCAGAAAATCGTCTGGGCACGTGGCTTCGGCTATGCTGATCGCGAAAAAGGCATACTAGCCAGCGCCGAAACCGTTTATCAAACCGGTTCCATCTCCAAGGTATTCACCGCCACGGCGGTCATGCAACACGTTGCTCAGGGGCACATAGCCCTGGACAGCCCGATACAGAAATATCTGCCCGGATTCTCCATGCGCTCGCGCTGGGATGCGTCGCCGGCGATGACACCGCGCGCGCTCTTGTCTCACCATGCCGGGCTACCGACGTATTATCTCAAGGGCTTTTTCAGCAATCAGCCGTTGGCGGATCTGGCCGCGGAACTCAAGCCGGAACACTTGGCCTATCCCTCGGGACAAGTGTTTAATTATTCCAACCTAGGGCCTAACCTCATGGGTCTGGCCATGGAAACTATTTCCGGTGTGCCATTCCCCCAATACATGGACCGCTCCCTACTCACGCCCCTGGGCATGCATCACTCGTCCTTCGCTCCGGGCCCGGAATTCGCATCGCGCATGGCGCGTGGGTACGTCAATGGGAAGGTCTCCGACCCGGTGCAGATCCGCGATGTCCCGGCGGGTGCCCTGGTCAGCAACGTCCTAGATCTAGGCCGATTCATGCAGTTTGCCGTGGGCGGCGGCAGCCTCGATGGTCAAGTCATACTCGCACCGGAATACCTATCCCAGATGTTTCAACCACAGTATCCGGACCGGCCCTTGGATTTCGGTCAGCGGTTTGGGCTGGGCTGGATCTTGAGTGGTATCGATTTGCACCAGGGTAACGCCATTGCCTGGCATAATGGCAGCACCAAGGCCTTTGTCAGTCAGATGGTGATTATGCCGAACCAAAAACTCGGCGTAGTGCTCTTGGCCAATTCCAATACCGCCGGCCCCTTGGTCTACGAGGTGGCCGAACAAACCCTGAAATTGGCTTTAGAGGCGCGCGATGGCATACAAACACCGCGCCCGCCGGTGGTGGTGACACCTTTGGTGACGGTCGCCCCCGATATCCTGCAAAAATACGTCGGCGACTATAGCCTCATGGGTACTCTGGCCCACATTACCCGCCGCGGCGATCGTCTGCAATTACATGTGCTGGATCATACCCTGGAACTCGTGCCGGAAAGCGAGACCGAATTTCATGCCGAGTTCCGGGTGCTGGGGTTAATATCGGTGCGTATTCCGTTTCCAAATCTTCAGTTTGTTCAAGTCGAAGGGCGCGATTTTATGCTGCTACGCGATCGTGTCGTCAATGTAGCAGAGCGAATTCCGCCGTATGCGGTACCGGAGATATGGCGTCGGCGCACTGGCGATTACCGCATCGTCAATCCCGACAAGGACTATCTCGTAAACCTGGACCATTGCCGCATGCTGATAGAAAACGGCAAGCTGTTACTGGACATCAAGATCTCCGGCCTTGAAGATCGGAAGGTGAAAATCGTCGTGGTGCCGCTCTCGGATAACGAGATTTATGTGTTCGGCTTGGGCCGTAACGTGGGTGATGTGGCGCGCATAGAAAGTGATGGCACTAAGACTCGCATGTGGTATTCGGGCTACCTATTCGAACGCCAAGGGGATGCGCCGTCGGCACCGGTGGGGGTGGAGGTGGAGGTGGAGGTGCTCACCAAGGCGGGCACCTAGCCACCGGGTATTATTTATTCGGTCGTGCCGCCTGTACCCTCAGTGTTTCGGCGACCACGCGCGCCGCCACCGCCATGCCGTTAC
>JANOTM010000228.1:0-2171 GCA_031416355.1 Gammaproteobacteria bacterium | reverse complement strand
TGCTCAAGGGCGCGCTGCTGTTTCGCCTGTGGTTCGATTTGGCGCAGCGCCCGACGCGCGATGCCGATTTCCTGGGATTCGGTGACGCCGAGCCAGAACATTGCGCCGCGGTGTTTCACGAGATCGTGTCCATGGATATGTCGGCGGACGACGGGCTGGTGTTCGATGCAGGTTTCGTGCGCGCGGCCGCCATCCGCAAGGAGGCGGGGTATCCCAGTGTGCGGGTCAACATGGCCGCTATGCTCGACGGCGCGCGCATTCCGGTGCAATGCGATATAGGCTTTGGCGATGCCGTTACCCCGGCGCCATTGCAGCAGACCTATCCGACCTTGCTCGACATGCCGGCGCCGGTGTTGGCGGTATACCCGCTTGAGACCGTGGTGGCAGAGAAGCTGGAAGCCATGGTGAAATTGGCCGGGTTCAATTCCCGCGTCAAGGATTACTTCGACCTGTGGGTGTTGATGCGTTACGAAAATATTGACCGTGCCTTGTTGCCGGTGGCGATCCAGGCAACCTTTGCGCGGCGGCAAACGGCCGTGCCGGTAACCTTGCCGGCGGGTCTTGCACCTGAGTTTGCCACGGCCCGGCAGACCATGTGGCAGGCGTTTCTTGCGCGTAGCGGGCTTACCGCGCCGCCGCTGGCGGAGGTACTCGACGAGCTGCGCGCGCAGTGCTGGCCCTTGCTGCAGGCCGTGGCCGAAATAGGGACGGACTGATGCAGGGGGTACACAAACAGGATCAAAACAGAGTCTCAAAACAGAAAACAGAAAAAACAGAACAGAAAAAACAGGGTCACAAAAAAAATAGCACAAAACAGGGTCAGGCTTGCACAATTGCATTAACCCGAACCCGCCGCATGCGATTCAAAACGAAGCACGGTAGGGCTAGCCACAAAATTCAATGTACGGCACCGTCCAGAAGTGCGTGCGTTATTCGCTTAATGTTCGCTCATGAAGAGCACCCATCAATAAGAAAATTAGATTGATCTGGTACATCTTTCCGAGAATCATTTATAGCGCCTCGCATCGCCGATGCATCCGTACAGATCCATAGCCGGCAGACCGCGATATATCAAGGAGATTGATCATGAGTAAAGAAAAGACAGCGAATAATTCTGGAAAACGTAAAAAAGAAAATGGCTCCTCTCCGGAAGGAGATATGCGGGGTATGGGCGGCGAGCTGCACCAGGTCTCTGGAGGCGAGCATCCCCCGATCACCACGAATCAGGGCGTCGCGCTTGCGGATAATCAAAACTCGCTCAAGGCCCATGCGCGTGGCCCTACGCTGCTGGAAGATTTTATCCTGCGCGAAAAAATTACCCATTTCGATCACGAGCGTATTCCCGAGCGCATCGTGCACGCGCGTGCGACCGGTGTACATGGATACTTCGAACTAACGACCTCGTTGGAGCAATACACCACCGCCAAGATACTCACGGAAGTAGGGGTGAAGACACCGGTGTTTACACGCATATCGACCGTCGCCGGTGGCGCGGGTTCGGTTGACACCCCGCGTGACGTGCGTGGGTTTGCCGTCAAGTTTTATACCAAGGAAGGCAACTGGGATTTGGTCGGCAACAACATCCCGGTTTTTTTCATCCAGGATGCCATCAAATTTCCCGACCTCATCCATGCCGTTAAAATGGAGCCCGACCGCGGCTTTCCGCAATCGGCTACCGCACACGACACCTTCTGGGATTTTATTTCGCTCACGCCGGAATCCATGCACATGGTGATGTGGATCATGTCGGACCGCACCCTGCCGCGTTCTTTGCGTATGATAGAAGCCTTTGGCGTCCATAGTTTCCGGCTGCTTAACGACGCCGGCGAATCGACCTTTGTCAAATTTCACTGGCGTCCAAAACTTGGGTTGCAGTCCACCATCTGGGACGAGACCGTTAAGATTTCCGGCGCCGACCAAGATTTTCATAGGCGCGATATGTTCGAGGCAATCGAAGAAAAAAATTTTCCCGAGTGGGAATTTGCGGTGCAACTTTTCACGCAGGAGGAAGCAGACCGATTCCCGTTCGATCATCTGGACGCGACCAAGTTGATTCCCGAAGAACTGGTGCCCCTGCAAGTAATCGGCCGTATGGTTCTGGATCGCTGGCCGAACAATTTCTTTGCTGAAACCGAACAGGTTGCTTACTGTCCTTCTCATGTCGTGCCGGG
>JANOTM010000227.1:0-7054 GCA_031416355.1 Gammaproteobacteria bacterium | reverse complement strand
GGTGACATCAAGGCACCCAATGGAGAGCTGTACCAATTCGAGCTACTGTTTTACTGGGACGACAAGCCAGAGGGGGATGTGCGCATCATTGCATCCATCTTTATAGATCCGCGGGGGCCCTATGTGAACGAGTCCTTCATCAAGGCGCCGGATGGCCGTTTCATCGGAGAAGACGATGCACACTTGAAGGCAGGACACAAATAAAGAACGGCAGAATCCATCGTCAAAAATAACCAAGGTGTTACTCAATGAAAACAATCAAAGCAGCACTGGCAGTTTTTGCGCTACTCATGTTCGGGCATGAGGCGCTTTCAATAGAACAGTCAACGACAATCAAGGTAACAACGATACTAAAAACGGAAAATAGCTGGGACGGTAAACCGATAATATATCCGCAGGGTAAGGCGGAAATTACGGGTATGGTCATAGAAATCGCGCCCGGTGGTGAGACCGGATGGCATTTACATCCCGCCCCCTCATTTGGCATGGTACTGCAAGGTGAAATAGAGGTCCGACTAAAAGATGGCCGGACAAAACGGATCAAAGAGGGCGCGGCCTTGGCGGAGGTTATCAATGTGCTGCACAATGGCCGTAACCCAGGTTTGGTTCCTGCGAAACTCATTGTTTTTTATGCGGGCGCCGTGGGACAGAAACTATCCGTTAAAGAGGGTACGGAAAGCTCGAATTAAGCCCTTACTGTTATCTCGGCCACAGGAAAAATCTGACCACCTTGTGGCCTAACCACGTTTCTTTGACGCACCGGGCCGGCGTTTTTTCTTGCGCTTTTCCCAATCCCGTACCACCTGCAGACGCCAGAAGGCGCGCATGCCCCAGTAACCGGCGAGGGCCGCGACGCAGGCAATGATCATGCTGCCGAGTAGGAACGGCGCGCCGATCTTGCCAAACTCCATGGCTAGCCAGCTCCAGGACCACTCAAAAGGTGCATCCGGCACTGGGACCGTCATTTCCATGGCCGGCTGTCGCAACATCCAGGCGCCCAGTTTATAACTGACGTAAAATACCGGCGGCATGGTGAAGGGATTGGTCAACCACACCAGTGCCACGGAAATGGGGAGATTCACGCGCAACCAGATGGCCAGCGCCGCCGCCGGTACCATCTGCAAGGGTATGGGTACGAAGGCCATGAACAGGCCGACGGCCATGGCGCCGGCGACCGAACGCCGGTTCAAATGCCATAGGTTGGCGTCGTGCAACAGGGTTCCGAAAAATTGGAGACGCTTGTGCTGCCGGATGCGCTGTACATCCGGCATGTATCGTTTAATGAATTTTTTTGCCATAAAGCCAATAGTGTATAGTGGGGCGTGGACTAGAACTACCATCTGCGATCTTGCGCAAGGAGGCGTATTATCCGAGGTTCCGCGCTCGCGTTTCTGTGCGGCATACTGCTGATACAGCAATTGCCGGTGCTGCCATCCTTAGGGTGGGGTATGCTGCTGGTACCCGCCATGGGACTTGCGCAGTATAAGCGTAAACTGCTGCCCCTGGTATTTTTTCTCGCTGGGGCGCTGTGGGTCACTTTGCGCGCCGGTGGGGTATTGAACGACGCCCTGGACCCGGCGCTGGAAGGGCAGGACCTGGAAGTTCAGGGCTGGGTCGCCGATCTTCCACAGCCCACCGACCGGGGTGTGCGCTTCGTGTTTGATGTCCAGTCCGCGCGGCTGGACGAAAATTCCGTCACCATTCCGCGCCGCATCGAACTCAGCGTCTACGATCGCGCTATGCAGGTTCATGCGGGCGAACAATGGAATCTGTCGGTACGGCTAAAACGCCCGCATGGTTTCCAGAATCCCGGTGGTTTCGATTACGAGGCGCACCTCTTCCAGCAGCGCATTCGCGCCACCGGCTACGTGCGCGCCGACCAAGCAGCGCGTCGGCTAGCTGAGCCAGCGGCCTCTCCCTGGCGCTATCGCCTGCATCACTACCGCGAATTAATAGGTGCGCGGATCAAAGCCCTGTTGCCCAGTGATCCCATGGCCGGCATGGTGACGGCCCTGGCCAATGGCGACCAACGCGCCCTGGACAGCAGCCAGTGGCAGGTATTGCGACGTACCGGCACTGCACATCTGGTGGCGATCTCGGGCATGCAGGTCAGCCTGGTGGCGGGCGTGGCGTTTTTTCTTATGCGCTGGCTGTGGGCCTTACCCGGCTACACGGTGCTGCGCTTGCCGGCGCCCCAGGCCGGGGCCATGGCAGCGGTCGTGGCCGGTGTGGGGTATGCGGCCCTGGCCGGTTTTTCTATTCCCACCCAGCGCGCGCTGATCATGCTGGGGGTGATACTGGCAGGTACGCTGCTGCAGCGCCGTATTGCACCGTCGTTTATCCTGGCGGGGGCATTGTTACTGGTGCTGATATACGATCCGCTGTCGGTCATGGCCAGCGGTTTTTGGCTGTCGTTCCTGGCGGTGGCGGCGATACTGTATGCCGTCCAGGGCAGGAAGGCGGGGATAGGCCTCGGCCGCTGGCGCCAGTGGACCCGTATCCAATGGGCCGTGACCCTGGGACTGGCGCCGGTGTTATTACTATTGTTTCAGCAGACCAGTTTGAGCGCGCCCCTGGCCAATGCCATTGCCATTCCGGTCATCGATCTAGTGGTGGTTCCTGCCACCTTGCTAGGCGTGTTGAGTTTAGGGTTTGCACCCGATTGGGCGGCACCGTTTTTATTCAAAACCGCCGCCGTGACCCTGGGCTGGCTGTGGTACATATTGGAAGCCCTGACCCAGCTACCGTACTCGGTCTGGAGTCAACACTCGCCCTTGCCCTGGACTCTGGCGCCAGCGACGGTGGGGATGTTGCTGCTGCTGGCGCCCCGGGGCTGGCCGGGGCGTTGGTTCGGCGCCCTCTGGCTATTGCCACTTTTTTTCGTGCGGCCGCCGTTGCCCGCTACGGGTGAAGTGCAATTTACCCTGCTGGACGTGGGCCAAGGGCTGGCGGCGGTGGTTCAAACTCGGCATCACGCCCTGGTTTACGATACCGGTCCCTGGTTCAGCTCGCGTTTCGATGCCGGCCGGGCGGTGGTGGCACCGTATCTGCGCCAGGCGGGGGTACAGCGCATGGACCTATTAATGGTGAGCCACGGGGATAATGATCACCTGGGCGGGGCGGCCTCGCTGCGCGAGGAAATACCCGCAAACCGGGTGCTGAGCAGTGTCCCCGAGCGGCTACCGGGGGCGAGCCTGTGTTCCGCCCCCGAGGCGTGGGAATGGGACGGGGTACGCTTCACCCTGATCCATCCCGCCCAGGCTGGCCTGCACCACAATAACAGCAGTTGTGTCCTACGCATACAAAGCGCCTACGGTAGCCTGCTGCTACCGGGGGATATTGAGCGCGAGGCGGAAGCGTTGCTGGTGGATAGGGTAGGGGCGGGGCTGCAATCCGATGTGCTGGTGGCACCCCATCACGGCAGCAAAACCTCGTCCACCGAGGACTTTGTAGCGCGCACGCGCCCGCGCATCGTGCTGTTTCCCGTGGGTTATCGCAATCGCTATCATCATCCGCATCCTACGGTGGTGGAGCGCTATAACAAGGTGGCCCAGGAGATGTACGATTCTCCGCGCCAGGGCGCCATAGAAATCCATTTCGGACCCTCTGGCATCACCGTTTCCGGCTACCGCAACCGTCACCGGCGTTACTGGTTCAGCCATTAGTGAGGGCCAGGCTTTATGCCCGGGCACGTGTCTGATAGATTACGCACACTTTGCAATCCACAACCTCTAGGTGAACGCGCGTGTTTGAATTGGTTAAAGCCGGTGGCTGGGTCATGGTGCCCCTGATCCTGTGTTCCATCGCGGCCCTGGCCATCATCGGCGAGCGTCTCTGGACCCTGCGCAAGAAATTCGTCATACCCCCCACCTTGCTGGCCCAGGTTCAGCAGTGGCTGCAGCGGCGCGAGCTGGGCAGCGACCAGTTGCAGCAATTGCGCGATAGCTCGCCCATGGGGCGGGTATTGGCCGCGGGCCTGATCAATCGCCAGCACAGCCGTGACATCATCAAAGAGGCGATAGAAGACGCCGGTCGTCATGCGGTGCCGGACCTGGAGCGTTATCTCAACCCTCTGGGTACCATCGCCGCCATCGCTCCGTTCCTGGGCCTGCTCGGCACCGTGCTCGGCATGATTAAAATGTTCGCCGGCATCGGCAGCCATGGCCTGGGCGATCCGTCCATCGTGGCCGCGGGCATTTCCCAGGCGCTCATCGCCACCGCTTCCGGGTTGGCGGTGGCCATACCCAGCCTCATGTTCTACCGCTACTTCCGCGGACACGTGGACGGATTGCTGGTGGATATGGAGCAAGAGGCCATCAAGCTGATTGAAATCCTCCACGGTCAGCGGGAAAAGGACTGAGGCCGGCGATCACGATGAAGTTCCGCCAGAGCCGCAACGAGGAACCCGAGATCAATTTAATACCATTGATCGACGTGCTGTTGATGACGCTGATCTTCCTGTTGGTGACCACCAGTTTTTCCAATCAGTCGCAGCTGCGCCTGCAGCTCCCGGACGCCGCCAGCGCCACAAGCTTGGAAGATGCCCACGTGCGTATCTCCATCGATGCCCAAGGCCAGTATTTCATCAACAACCGTCAGTTGCTGGACGGCTCCGCCGAGCAACTGATACAGGCCCTAAGACAGGCGGCTGGCGGCCGCAAGGAACCGGTCGTGGTCATCAGCGCCGATCGCAAGACCCCGCACGAGGCGGTGATCCGCGTCATGGACGCGGCGCAGCGCCTGGGATACAACCATCTCACCTTTGCCACCCAGCAATCCGGCGCGTCGCCGTGACCGGCGGCGGCGAGCACCACTCCAGTATCCAGACCTATCGCAGGCTGCTGGCCTATACCTGGCCGTACAAGTGGGTGTTTCTTGCCGCCATACTCGGCATGGCGGTGACCTCGATTACGGAAGGCGGCTTCGCCTGGCTGATGAAGCCCATGATAGACGGCGGTTTCGTCAAGAACGATGCCCACAGCATCCGTTATATTCCCCTGATCATCGTCGGTATATTCGTCGCTCGCGGCGTGTTCGGTTTTATCGCCAGCTATAGCATGAATTGGATAGGCCGCATGGTCATCCTGCATATCCGCCGCGACATGTTCGCGCGCCTGGTGCACCTGCCTAGCCGTTTTTACGACACCAACTCTTCCGGTATTCTCATTTCCAAGGTGATCTACGACGTGGAACAGGTGATGAATGCCGCCACCAAGGCGTTCTCGTCGGTGGTGAAGGACAGCCTGTCGCTGATGGTGCTGCTGGGGCTGATGTTCTACCGCAACTGGCAGCTCACTATGTTCTTTATGCTGCTGGCACCCATTATCGCCCTGATGGTGCGCATCATCAGCCGCCGCTTCCGCAGCACCAGCCGCCTGATCCAGCAATCCATGGGCGAGATCACCCACGTGGTGCAGGAGGCCATAGAAGGCCAGCGCGTGGTGAAGACCTTTTGCGCGCAGCCGACGGAAATTAAATTCTTCGCCGACGTGAACAACAAAAACCGGCGCCAGGCCATGAAAAAGGCAGCGGCCGCGGCCTTCAACGTGCCGGTTATCGAACTGCTGGCGTCGGTGGGCGTGGCGGCCGCTATCTTCGTCGCCATGCGCCAGTCCGCCGCCGGTGAAATGACCGCCGGGGATTTCACCTCTTACATTACCGCCATGATGCTCATGATGCCCGCGATCAAGCGCCTGTCGCAGGTAAATGAAGTGGTACAGACCGGCCTGGCGGCGGCGCAAAGCGTGTTCGGTATGATGGATGAAACCCCGGAAATCGACATCGGTACGCGTGAGATACGCGACATCCAAGGCCGGGTGGAATATCGCCACGTCAACTTCCACTACGACGCCGCGTCGCAACCCGTGCTGCAAGACGTGTCGTTTGTAGTAGAACCAGGCCAGACCGTGGCCCTGGTGGGTGCGTCGGGCAGCGGCAAGACCACGGCGGCCAACCTGCTGGCGCGCTTTTACACCATTGAGGACGGCGACATCCTGCTCGATGGTGTGAATATCAACGAACTGCGCTTGAACAATCTGCGCAGTCACATCGCCCTGGTCAGTCAAGATACGGTGTTGTTCGACGACAGCATACGCAACAACATCGCCTACGGCGCCGAGGGCAGCATCGATGACGCGCGCATCATCAGCGCCGCGAGCGCGGCGTTTGTCATGGACTTCGCACAACGCATGCCCGACGGTCTCGATACCATGGTGGGCGAGCGCGGCGTGCGCCTGTCCGGCGGCCAGCGCCAGCGCATCGCCATCGCGCGCGCATTATACAAGGATGCACCGATTTTAATCCTGGACGAGGCCACGTCGTCGCTGGACGCGGAGTCGGAACGTTATGTCCAGGCGGCAATGCAAAAGTTGATGGAGAACCGCACCACCCTGGTCATTGCCCATCGTCTGTCCACCATCGAGAATGCCGGTCGCATCGTGGTGCTAGACCGTGGCCGGGTGGTGGAGACCGGTACCCATCAGACGCTATTAAATAAGAATGGCACCTATGCGCGGCTTTACCGCATACAGTTCAGCGAGCCGGCCGGTGACGGCCCATAGGGCAAGAACGACCGCGCTAAAACGCTGTTGCAGAACTGGACATTGCCCTCATCTCGGCAACTGCTCCCTGCGTTGCTCTACCTCCCGCCATCCGTGGCGGTCGCCCACCCTTCTCCCAGAGGGAGAAGGGCTTAAACCCCTCTCCTGCGGGAGGCGAGACGGGGTTGTCGTGTATGTCCGGTGGACATACACGCCGTCGAGCGGGTGCGCTGAGGTTCGCGCACCCCGGCGGGAAGTAGGGGTGACGACTGCATGGATGCACGACTCCAGGGATGGAGGAGGTAGAGCGGCGTCGGGAACCGCCGCCGAGGAGGACGAGCCACGCATGGAGCAGTTGCCGAGGGCCGGAGCTGGCAGCAAAGTCCGGTCATTTTATTAGAGACTTTAAGTTAGGGCACGGGACATTAAATCATTACATGCGTGACCCCGGCATACATTGGCAAACCAAAACCATGGCGAGCACCCTGTTGCTGCCATTGAGTTGGCTTTATTGC
>JANOTM010000226.1:0-6260 GCA_031416355.1 Gammaproteobacteria bacterium | reverse complement strand
TACATTGAGCGCCAGAAAAAAGGCGAGGGCATAATTGCGCACCACTGTCTTTTCATCGAAAGTCGCCAGGAGTCGTGTCATGGCAATGGGGCCGCTGATGCCGAACAGGGCTTGAGACACGCCGGCCAAAAAATCCAACGTGCGCGCTCCCATACGGCTAAGCCGCCTTAATCCCGGAACCATAACCAGATACACACCGAACAAAGTAATGACGGACGCTAGCAGTTGCTGAAAAACCGTCGCGGGGAACCAGTAAAAAAGAGACAGCCCGGCAATCGTGCCCAAGGCCGCGAACGCTAGCATGCCTAAAAGAAATTTAAAATTAACCGTGGGCGGCGAGCGCAACAGGCCTATGCCGCCCACAAGTATTTGTGGCAACACCGAATAGATCACTAGAATTTTGGGATCGAACATCGAGCTCAGCAGTGCCAGCATGAGTATAGTGCCGGCGAGGCCGAAGACGATCTCGAACGAGTAGGTCAGGATGCAGACGAGGATAAGAACAGCGATGTCCGGCATGGCAATTCAGCTCGCAGGCGCCGGCGATAGGCACTGTAAGATCAGGCGAAGCAGACCCAAGTGGTGGCGATATATTTAACCCCATGCTCGAGGGTGACGCCACGATGTACGTGCGTCCAAAACGGCGGAAATAAAATGAGCTTGCCGGCCTGTGGCGTGATCTTGATTTCCTGATGGGAGAATTCGGTTTCACCCCCTGGACCCGGCACGTCATTGAGGTACCATATCGCCACCAGTTGGCGCTGGCTGAATGGTCCCGGACCGCCATCCACATGCCAGTGGTAGTACTCTCTCGGTTCGGTGCGCTGCAAGTTATACCCCATATCCTTGAAAGAATTGGCGGCGAAAAACGGGAACTTCTGTGCGGCTTCATTGAAGGCGCGCATCAGCGACTGCACCAGTGCGGTATCGATGTCCTTCCAGTCGGGCCGGCCGCTGATACGCAAATCGGTGGAACGCTTGACCGACTGCTCCCGATCAGCACCCTGTCCGATACGACCGGGATATTGCTGATCGCGTTTCTCCTCGAAACGCCGGATCATTTCCCGGCAGATTTCGAGGGTGAGTGCATGTTCGATTTCGAAAATGAAACTGGAGGGTTTAATTTCCCGCATGCTTGCGTGTCGGGCGGCGGCGGGCTGTGGTGGGATGGCAATAGGCACGGGAAGATCCAGATGTGGCGTGTGCGAACACGACAATTATCACCAGCGTAGCACGCGCCGTCAAATTCTCGGTCAATGCAAACTACCCAATAGTTCGTTCAGACGTTGCTGGTAGACGTGCGCGCGCGCCTTATGTGCTTCTTGTTCGTCGGGGATCAGCGGCGATTCTATCCATTGCCCACGCTGGTGATCGTAGGCGGCAAAACGAAAGCCCTTGCCGACCTTATAAACCTGACTGACGTCCTTGGCCGCTTGTTCCGCTGGGGTTAATGTATTTTGGTCCTTATTTTGATTCTGGCCGGAAGCCGACCTCGTGGAGGCTGGACTATTTTCGAACAAAAATTCAGTATTCAGCATTTCGCCGCCGGTATCGATACGCACACCGGTCACGCCGCGCAAGCGCTTGAGGATATAGCCCGCCATGAGCTCGGCCACGGTCTTGTTGATAGTGCTCATGGACACGAGCAATTTGTTGGCGGCGATCTGACAACGCTGGGTCTGATTCGGGGATTCAATGAACTCAGGCCCCATGCGCCAACCGCCATCCATATCATGATCCATTTTCTGAAAGAACGCCTCGCCATCTTCCAGCACGTCCTGGGGAACCTCGATCCAGCTGGTTTTATCGTCGACGATTACGGTCAGTCTCATGCGTTACCCTTGCGTTCAAGATGATGATATTTTTGTTAAGCCTTGGAAGTGGGATCCAGTAAGGCCTCTATGGCCGGGCCCGCGGATACACCGTGCACGCGGTACAGTTCTAGCACGTCTTGGGCTACTGCCATCCACCGGGATTTGCCGGTATCGACCAGGGCGCTAAGAGGATCCAGGCGTCCGTCCTGTGCCCATGTATGGTAGGCGTGGACCGCCTCGGGAAAAAGATATTTACGCATGCCGGTGAAATTGGCGAAATAGAAATGCAGCGCGGCCGCGTTATCGGCTGCTATTAGGCCGGGCAGGGTGGAGACACAATCGGCGAGCACATCGCGCACTGCGCGTATCATGATTTCTGCCTTGGAGCGGGACAAGGCCATGAGCATGTCATTCCACGCCGCACCCAGTTGTTCTCCGGCCAGGCCTTCACCCACCTCGTGCAGTATCATGGATTCGGTTTCGTTCACGACCATTTTGTCCAGGGCCGCGTCGAAATCCGCATCGAAATTATAGTAGGCCAAGGCACGTTGCATAATTGGGTTGATCTTATTCCAGCGCCATTCTTCGATCTTCTCCCACAGAAAACGGCGCACCGACTCCTGGCGCAAATAAATGACCTTGCCTTGCAGCATGGCCGGCGGCGCGACCAGATCACGCGCGTATTCGCACGTCGATACATATACGGTGTAACCGGCGCGGTCCTCGGTCTTCGCCAGATCGCCGAGGAAAAAATGCGGCTTACTGAAGCGGCCGTAGCCACCGCTATACACATAACCTTGGGGCACGAGTTCATGGTTGATCTGGGAGGAATCGAACGGATCGCCGGCGCCGCCGGCCAGGGGCACGGGCAGGAACGACAGGGATTCCATATCGTCCCACAGGCGTTCGCGCTCGTGCAGCCAGGCGCCTACTT
The DNA here is from genome assembly GCA_031416355.1 of Gammaproteobacteria bacterium. GTDB lineage: Bacteria > Pseudomonadota > Gammaproteobacteria > Acidiferrobacterales > UBA6901 > JANNJF01. Next base: position 3,512 of record JANOTM010000226.1, on the reverse strand, counting down.
CGTTTTTAGGCAGCGAACCGGTGTAGGGAATAGCGTTTTCCCAGCGGTAGAACTCGCGCATTTTAAGGAGAAACACACACATCGTGTATTCTCCAGCATAGCGCGCATCGGAGATGTTGCAGTTCTGCTGTACCGTATTAACCAATTGTCCGAAGTTCAGGCCCACGTTCAAGATGGCACACCCTATGGCTACCGGTAATTCATCCTGTAAGAATATCATGCCCCCTCAATGGGACAAATTGACGCTGTTTAACAAGAGATAAAGCCTATTAGTGGGGCACTACACCGTAATATGGGCTATTAGGTAGAGCACTACACTTTAGAGATGTTGAAAAGCCGGGCGCTTTGGGTAATATATGCGCCTCTTTGGAGTCGGGATTTCGCAGTCATTAACTTGAGGGGGCTGTTTCATGAGCAACATGTATTACGACGCCATCAACAAGATGGAAAAAAGTGGTGTAGACGCCGAGTATATCAACGGCTGGGCCTGCGGTTATTTGCAGAATCCTAAGCGCGAAGAACAGCGTTTGAACGATGCCTATGAGGCTGGCTACAAGGACGGCGCCGATAAGAAAGCCGATAATTTTTCCGCATGGAGTAAAAAGAAGTAATCGTCGCTTTCGTTCCAGGCCTGTTTACCTCGGACTGATACACCCCGGACACCGGGTGCTATACAGTCCGAGTGTCGTGGGCGTAATACCCGATACCGCTCTCAGGCGTTTTTCTCCGCCATTTCATACCATCTTTTGGCTTCGGCCGCGTCCTGCGGCACGCCTAAGCCCTGTTCGTACATCATCCCCAGGGTCATTTGCGAGCCTACCATGCCTTGTTCCGCTGCTTTCTTGAACCATCCGGCCGCCTTAATCTCATTTTTCTCCACGCATTCTCCGTAGAGGTACATGAAACCCAGGCCATGCTGGGCCAGGGCAAACCCCTGGTCGGCGGCGGCGCGCATCCACTTTTGCGCCAGTATGGCGTTCTTCACCATGCCGAGGCCATTCTGCAGCATAATGGCCAAACGGTGTTGCGCCACGGCGTCGCCTTGTTCGGCAAACGGTTTGAGGAACGCCCAGGCGCTGCTAAATTCCTTGGCTTCGAATGCCGCCATTCCACTGGCCAGGTCCATATTAAGTTTTGACATGTGGTTCCACGCTGTTGAAGAGAGGTGCGGAGAATTTACCAGACTGCCTCTAGGCTAGCTAATGTCTTCGGGACCTGGGATGGGTGACAGGGCAGGTGCCACGGCCCACAGGATGTACTATGATGCGCGCTTTACCGCCTCTTGCCGCACATTACATCCGGGTCAGCGTGGCGGGGCCGATGGCAGGAAGTATTCTATGGCATTACGCATCAAGACCAAATGGAACAGTAAAGGCCCCAAGACCTTGGCGGATCGTGCCAGTGTCGTGGGGGTGTACATTTGGCGCGCGTCCCAAGAGGCCTGCAAGCGCATGGAAAAAGACGAGTTCAGCCTGGGCAGCGATCAACAGTTTGTGGGCGTGCTGACAGAGATGGTGGCCTTTTCCCTGCAAGTGACGGATCGCATTATCTATGGCCAAATAAGCGAAGATGACCGGCGCACATTTATCAATGCCCTGGGCAAGCACTTGGCCCAGACCGCCCAGTCTAATATTGTGGATTACCTGGGGGAGGGCGATCACTTGACGACGTTTATCGACACCTTAAACACCCGTGCCGCGGATTACGCCGAGTTCGAGTACACCGATACCGGGCCCGGTTATGCCTTCGTGCGTTACCTGGGAGAAAAGATCTCCACCGCCATGGCGGCCACGGACAACAAGTGGGTGCTCGAACACGTCATGGAAATTGAAGCGCCGGAAGTGGTCAAGACCGTAAAGCGGGTGGTGGGTGAGGTGCTGGGGGTAAAAGTGGCCTGAATGCCACAACCCCCTAACTCCGCCTCGTATAAATTTTTTTAACTTAGAATCCGGCCCGATACCATGTCCAGCACCCTGGAAGACATTAACCCGCTGTTCAATAAACTCCACAGCATGCAGGAACGCGCAGCGCTCCTCAGGGGGTATCTTTGACTACACGGCCAAGCGCGAACGACTGACGGAAGTGGTGCGCGAGCTGGAGCAGCCTAATATCTGGGACCAGCCTGAGCGCGCCCAGGAACTCGGCCGGGAGCGGGCGCGGCTGGAGCAAATCGTCAATACCCTGGCGGGTATGGATACCGGCATCTCCGAGGCCATGGAATTTCTTGAGTTGGCGCGCCAAGACGGCGATGCCGGGGTGATCACCTCAGTGGCACAGGATATGGAATCTCTAGAGCGGCAATTGGCCGATCTCGAATTTCAGCGCATGTTTTCCGGGGAAATGGATGGCGCCAACGCCTTTGTCGATATCCAATCCGGTTCCGGCGGCACCGAGGCCCAGGATTGGGCGGCCATGCTGCTGCGCATGTATCTGCGCTGGGGCGAGCGCCGCGGCTTCAAGACCGAACTCATCGAGCAATCCGACGGCGAAGTTGCCGGCATCAAAGGCGCTACAATTAAATTGGAAGGCGCCTATGCCTACGGTTGGCTGCGCACCGAGACCGGTGTACACCGCCTGGTGCGCAAATCACCGTTCGATTCCGGCAACCGCCGGCATACCTCGTTCGCGTCGGTGTTTGTCTATCCGGAAGTGGATGACGACATCGCCATAGAAATTAATCCCGCGGATCTGCGCGTCGATACCTATCGCGCCAGCGGCGCCGGCGGCCAGCATGTCAATCGCACCGAGTCGGCGATACGCATTACCCATGTACCCACCGGCATCGTGGTACAGTGCCAAAATGATCGCTCCCAGCACAAGAACCGCTCCGCCGCCATGGCCATGCTCAAATCGCGCCTGTACGAGGCGGAGTTGCGCAAGCAGCGCGAGACCCAGCAGAAGACGGAAGACTCCAAGGCCGACATCGGCTGGGGCAGCCAGATCCGCTCCTACGTGCTGGATCAATCGCGCATCAAGGATTTGCGCACCGGCGTGGAGACCGGCAACACCCAGGCGGTCCTGGATGGCGACCTGGACAAGTTTATCGAAGCCAGCCTAAAGAGTGGGCTGTGATGTTCCGTTTAATGTGTAGTGCTCCACCTAAGCCGCCTGGCCCTCATCCCCGCCCTTCTCCCACGGGGAGAAGGGCTTAAAACCCCTCTCCTGCGGGAGGCGAGACGGAAACAGGAAAAGGTCCAGTGGACCTTTTCCCCGCCGAACGGGCGCAGACGGGTCTTCTGCGCCCGGGCGGGAAGTAGGGGTGACGACTGCATGGATGCACGACTCCAGGAAGGGAGGAGGTAGAGCGGCGTCGGAAACCGCCGCCGAGGAGGACGAGCCACGCATGGAGCAGTTGCCGAGGGCCGGAGCTAGCAGCAAAGTCCGGTCATTTTATTAGAGACTTTAAGTTAGGGCACGGGACATTAAATCATTACATGCGTGACCCCGGCATACATTGGCAAACCAAAACCATGGCGAGCACCCTGTTGCTGCCATTGAGTTGGCTTTATTGC
>JANOTM010000225.1:0-1589 GCA_031416355.1 Gammaproteobacteria bacterium | reverse complement strand
ACAAGGTTGCGGGTCGCGCGCGCCTTCGCGTTGCATGCGTTCGAAGTTCTCCTTGCCCTTGGCGTACACCGCCGGGCTGTAAAGATGGGTCTTCGGCTTGGAGATATGCAGGAAACTCCAAGGTTTACCGGCGGCGCGAGCACCGAGGTCGCGCGGCCAGGCGCAATCCGGCAAAGGGACAAATCAAATTCAGTTTAGTAACTACCGAGATTACCGCGGATACGCTTCTCGACGTTTCTTACCCAGCGGTTATAGGTACCGTGGATTTCACCCGCGGTCTGGTCGTAGTTAAGGTCCTTGCTGTCCTTATACGTAATTCGCACGGTTTTGGCGTCATATTTAATTGTCAGCACCGCCGTATGCTCCATGCCCTTGCTACGCTTGACATGGGTTGCCTCCAGATGGCCCGGTGCAATTTCCTTGGTCTTGAAATCCAGGCCGAATAGCGCCTTACGTATGCCGGTCTTTATTTCCTCGGCGCTCTTGCCGGCGGGAATTTCGATGGGTTCCGGCGTGTGGATCGGTTGGATCTTGCCGGCCTGGGCGGAAGGACTGGCCATCAACATTACGGCAAACGGCGTCATGGCCATGAATCGGATGAGTTTTATTAACATGCACAATCCTCCAGTCAGGTTAGTTTAGGGGGTAAGTATACCAAGATCTTTAGCGATTTACGTATGTCGTGCATAGGTGCGGGTTCCATGGTACAAAAAAATACCCTCGGGCGACAAGCTCACTACACATCACGTCGCTTCCAAGGCGTATAGGGGAAACAGCGATAAAGACCGGGTAGATAGAAACCGCGCGACAAGAGGTTCCAAAACACCATGCGTGCGATGCGCCAGCTATCCGTGTGGCGATAGTGGCTGGGCCGGGCATGGGCCTTGTAAACCGCCGGTATAGGCACCGCCATACTACGGTAGCCACAAGCGGCGGCCTTGATCAGAATCTCGCTTTCAAACACAAAACCACGGCTACGGTCATGGCGTATGGACAAACCGGCGAGCAAACCCGCCGGATACAGACGGAATCCGGACTGGCTGTCTTCCAGTCGCTGGCCGCACGCCCACGAGATCCAGAACGTGGCAACCCGATTGGCGATGTAACGTATCCTAGGTATGGAGGGCGGATCGCCGAGACGCGCGCCTATGATGATGTGGCGCGGACGCGCCCGGCTCGCTTCGATCAAGCGTGGAATGTCTTCTGGCGCATGCTGGCCGTCGCCATCCAGTGTAATCACTGCGTGCACGCCCAGCTGCAGGGCGTGTTGCATGCCGCGCCACAGGCTCGCGGCCTTACCCTGATTGCCGTCGTTACGCAGCAGCACGATGGGCAGGTCCTGAACCACGCTGGCGGTGGCGTCCACCGAACCGTCATCCACCACGATCACCGTAGCAACGATCTGTAACGCGCGCTCGACCACATCCCGCAGGGTCGCGGCCTCGTTATACGCCGGAATGACGACGGCATGCTTGCTCACCCGCATTGGCCTCGCGCCTGAAAAACCGGCTATACCATTCCACCGTTGATTGAAATCACCTGGCCGGAAATATACTCGGCCTTGGGCGACACCAGAAAACTCACCAAAT
>JANOTM010000224.1:0-2287 GCA_031416355.1 Gammaproteobacteria bacterium | reverse complement strand
AAAACCATTTTTACCATTTTCGAAGCCCACTTTCGTGCTGGTATCCAGGGGCTCACTCAGTACGGCATCGTCGTAACGACTCCAATTAACGCCGTTGTTGAGCGAACTAAAAATATGCAGGCGTCTATCAGTAAGCACGATGCCGCGGATGCCGAAAACATGCGCACGATCCACCGTGGCCATGGGAGACGGTAACGGTTGTGCGCGCCGTTCGGCGCCGTTCACGGTGATTAGCCTGCCGCCGAGCACACACACCAGTCGACCGTGGGCGGCGGCGCAGCGCTGGCGATCCACGTCCTCCAGGGTGTGGGTTTCTATCATGTCGATCTTGCCTATGGTGCCTTGGGGAGCGCCCTGAGGTTTTTTTTGTATCAACGCCAAGGTGCCAATGGTCGCGGTCAAGAATTCGGCCTCGGCCAGGTCCTCGGCGCTCATGTGCGTGCTGGCACGCAGCGCAATTTCCTTGCGCAATGCGGAGAGTTCGCTGGCCTGGAGGTATAGGCCGGGCACCAGCCACGGTGTTTTATCGCGCGACGAGGCGTATAGTTTGGGATAAGCGGTTTGCAGATAGCGCCTTGCTTCCTCGGTATTGTCGATCTGGACCATAGTAAACTTTTGAGTATCCTCGGCATCCGTGAGAAAGAACAATATACCGAGATTACTTACCTTTCCGGCCTCGATGCGGAATTTTTTATCGATGGGATATTTGATGGTACTGGCGGAGGCAGCGGTAACTTCGCCGTGACCACTAGAACCGCCTTGGACGGAACTCATTAGACTGTTGAATGTGTATTCGCCGGGAGTGAGAACAAGCTCTACATAACCGCTGTCTTGATAGGCGTCTTTGTAAAGTTTACCGTTAACCTGGGGCTGTACTTTATTATTAAACATAGCCAGATGATCGCTGGATAATTTTACCAGCAGCAGCCCTTGCTGGCCGAGGTCATCGGGGATGCGAACTGTATTAGCGGTATTTGACACACAAGCGGCCAGGAAACCCAAGGCGATTAAAAGCAGAAAATGTATACGGGCATGCGTAGTTAGTTTCATTCTTTAAGTTCCGTTTCTGCTTTGTGGACTTACGGCCGCCTGATATCCACTGGCTATTTCTAGGGTAGCGCAAAGCCGCCGACGCAAACAAGTACATACTCTATAGTAACAAGTGACCCATGAGGTATGATTATCCCATGAGCAAACTCCACCGCCCGTTCGTGCCCTTGAATGTAGCAATACTAACATTATCGAACACGCGCACGCGTGCCGACGATACCTCCGGCGACCTTATACAGGAATGTCTGGAGACCGCCGGCCATCGCGTGGTCCAGCGCACTCTACTGCCCGAAGTCATGGACACACTACGCGCTCAACTGCGTGCCTGGATCGCCGATACCGGCATCGATGTCATTATCTCCAACGGCGGTACCGGCATCACCCAGCACGACATCGCACCGCAGGCCTTGCAACCCTTTATCACCCAATCTATTCCCGGCTTCGGTGAATTGTTTCGCATGCTGTCGTATGCGGATATCGGCACTTCCACTATCCAGTCCCGCGCCGAGGCGGCCGTGGCCGGAGATACGGTGGTATTCTTGATCCCCGGCTCCACCAACGCCTGCCGCCTGGCCATGGAAAAAATTATTCTCAGCCAACTGGACGCGACCCAGCGCCCGTGTAACCTGGTCGGGCTGTTGCCGCGCTACGCCACGGGTACACCCGCATGAGCAAGCTCACCCACTTCGATCAAGACGGACTAGCCCACATGGTGGACGTGGGCGCCAAGGCCGCGACCCAGCGCCAAGCGGTGGCCGAAGGGCGCATACTCATGCATAAAGAAACCCTGGCGCTGATCCTTGCCGGCGGACACAAAAAAGGCGACGTATTAGGCATCGCCCGCGTCGCCGGTATCATGGCAGCGAAGAAGACTGCCGAGTTGATACCCCTATGCCATGCCATTGCCCTGACCCGGATGGACATAGCACTCACACCCCAGGAACGGGACAGCGCCGTGTACTGCCGCGCCACCGCCGCCAGCATCGGCCAGACCGGCGTCGAAATGGAGGCGCTCACGGCGGTGCAGATCGCCCTGCTGACTATCTATGATATGTGCAAGGCGGTAGACCGGGGCATGACCCTGACCGATATCCGGTTACTGGCCAAAACCGGCGGGAAATCCGGTGCCTGGACGCGGGATACGACCTAAATGGCACTTACTTAAGGGCACTCCCAATCAACACACACTTAATGCCACAAAAACCCAGCATCCCGTCATTCCCGCGCAAGCGGGAAT
>JANOTM010000223.1:0-21553 GCA_031416355.1 Gammaproteobacteria bacterium | reverse complement strand
CTACGCCCACCGGGCAGGTATTGAGATGGCATTTGCGCATCATGATGCAGCCTTCCACCACCAGGGGCGCGGTGGAAAAACCGAACTCGTCGGCCCCCAGCAACGCGCCTATGACCACGTCGCGTCCGGTCTTGATCTGGCCGTCCACCTGCAGGGCGACGCGCCCGCGCAGATGGTTGAGCACCAAGGTCTGCTGCGTCTCGGACAGGCCCAACTCCCATGGCCCGCCGGCGTACATCACCGAGGAAAGAGGCGTGGCGCCGGTGCCGCCGTCATGACCGGAGATGGTGATGTGATCGGCGTGCGCCTTGGCCACGCCAGCCGCCACGGTGCCGACACCAACCTCGGCCACGAGCTTGACGCTGATGCTGGCGGCGGAATTCACATTTTTAAGATCGTGTATGAGCTGCGCCAGGTCTTCGATGGAATAGATATCGTGGTGCGGCGGCGGTGAAATCAACCCGACGCCGGCTACCGAATGGCGCACGCGTGCGATCTCCGCCGAGACCTTGTGTCCCGGCAATTGTCCGCCCTCGCCGGGCTTGGCGCCCTGGGCCATCTTGATTTGAATCTGGTCGGCATTCACCAGGTATTCCGCGGTCACGCCGAAGCGGCCCGCGGCCACCTGCTTGATCGCCGAGCGCTGGGGATTTTGATCGCCATTGGGCAGCGGGGCATAGCGCTCGGCGTCCTCACCACCTTCGCCGGTGTTGGATCTGCCGCCGATGCGGTTCATGGCGATGGCGAGGGTAGTGTGGGCCTCGCGCGAAATGGAGCCGTACGACATGGCGCCGGTGGCAAAGCGTTTGACAATCTCTTTTGCAGGCTCCACTTCGCTTAAGGGCACAACTTCTGCGGCGTGCCGGAGATCGAACAAGCCGCGCAAGGTCATGTGGCGCTCGCTCTGTTCGTTGATGAGCGCGGCATATTCCTTGTATGTGTTGTAATTGTTGGCGCGCGTGGCATGTTGCAGCTTGGCAACACTGTCCGGCGTCCACATGTGCGCCTCGCCGCGCAGGCGATAGGCGTATTCGCCGCCGGCATCCAGGGCGTCCTGGTACAGTGGGCTGTCGCCGTAGGCGTCCCTATGCCAACGCACCGCCTCTTCCGCTACTTGCGCCAGGCCTATGCCTTCCACGTTACTGGGCGTGCCGGTGAAATATTTTTCCACAAACGGGCTGTTGAGGCCTATGGCCTCGAACACCTGCGCGCCGCAATACGACTGATAGGTGGAGATACCCATTTTGGACATCACTTTATACAGACCTTTGTCCACCGCCTTGATGTAGCGCTTAATGGCCTCCGACGCGCTCAGGTCCGCGGGCAAAAACGCGCCCATGTCGGCCAGGGTCTCGAAGGCCAGATACGGATGCACCGCTTCCGCGCCATAGCCGGCGAGCATGGCGAAATGATGCACCTCGCGTGCCGACCCGGTCTCCACCACCAGGCCGACGCGGGTGCGTAAACCGCAGCGAATTAAATGATGGTGCACCGCGGACGTGGCCAACAACGCCGGTATGGCGATGCGGCTGGAATCCATGTCGCGGTCGGACAGCACGATGATATTGTGGCCGTCGCGTATGGCGGCCTCGGCACGGCCGCCCAATTCTTCGAGCGCGCCTTCCATGCCCGCGGCGCCGTGCGCGGCGGCATAACATATGCTTAAGGTGGCGGAATGGAAGGTGCCAGCGGTGCAGTTAGTGATGCAGCGGATTTTTTCCATGTCCTCGGAACTGAGGATGGGTTGCTCCACCTCCAGGCGCCTATGGGGCTCGGCGGCATCCAGCCCCAGCAGATTGGGGCGCGGCCCGATGAACGACACCAGGGACATGACCAATTCCTCCCGGATCGGATCGATGGGCGGATTCGTGACCTGGGCGAACAACTGCTTGAAATAGCTGTACAGCGGCTTGGTCCGGTCGGACAACACCGCCAGGGGCGTGTCGTTGCCCATGGATCCGGTGGCCTCCTGGCCGGTGGCGGCCATGGGGGTCAGCAGGAATTTAATGTCTTCCTGGGTATAACCGAAGGCCTGTTGTCTATCGAGCAGGGCGTCGGCCGGAACCGGTGCCGATACACCGGAGGCCGGCAGGTTTTCCAGGCATGCCTGGGTCTGGGCCAACCACTGGCGGTAGGGGCGGAACGAGGCCAGCTGGTCTTTGAGTTCGCCATCGTCGATGATGCGGCCGGCCTCGATATCGATTAAAAACATCTTGCCCGGCTGCAGGCGCCACTTTTTGATGATTTTGCTCTCGGGTATATCGAGCACGCCCATTTCCGACGCCATGACCACCAGATCGTCATCGGTAATAAGGTAGCGCGCCGGGCGCAGGCCGTTGCGGTCCAGAGTGGCGCCAATCTGGCGCCCGTCGGTAAAGGCCACGGCCGCCGGTCCATCCCAGGGTTCCATAAGGGCCGCATGGTATTCGTAGAAGGCGCGGCGCTTTTCGTCCATGAGCTTGTTCTTGGCCCAGGCCTCGGGGATGAGCAGCATCATGGCGTGGGCCAGGGTATAACCGCCGGCCACCAGCAGCTCCAAGGCGTTATCGAAACATGCGGAGTCCGACTGGCCTTCCACGATCAGTGGCCAGAGCTTGTTGAGATCGCTTCCCAGCAAACTCGATGTCATGGAATGCCGGCGCGCCGCCATCCAGTTGACGTTGCCGCGCACGGTGTTGATCTCGCCGTTGTGCGCGATCATGCGAAACGGATGCGACAGGTCCCAGCTAGGAAAGGTATTAGTAGAAAACCGCTGGTGCACCAGGGCCAGGGCCGACACCAGATCCGGATCCAGCAGATCGAAGTAATACTCGCCCACCTGATCCGCCCGCAGCATGCCCTTGTACACCAGGGTGCGCGCCGACAGCGAGGGAATATAAAAACTTTCGGTGCCGACGCCCTTTAAGGCGCGCACGCTGTGTTCTATGCGCTTACGCAACACGAACAGCCTGCGCTCGAAGGCATCGCTATCCGCCATGGCGGCGGTATGGCCCACCGCCACCTGACGCACCCAGGGTTCCGCCGCCTTCACGCTCACACCCAGGCTTGCATTATTGGTGGGCACATCGCGCCAGCCCAGGAGCACCAGACCCTCCGCTGCGATGGTATCGGCGATGACGCGCTCCACGGCGTTTCGGGCTGCGTCCTGGCGCGGGAGAAATAGCATGCCGATGCCGTACTGGCCGGCCTGCGGCAAAACCACGCCCTGGCGCGTGAATTCCCGGCGCAGCAAGGCATCGGGCAATTGGATCAACATGCCGGCCCCGTCGCCGACCAATACATCGGCGCCGGTGGCGCCGCGGTGGGACAGGTTCCTCAATAATTGCAGGCCCTGCTCCACAATAGAGTGGCTCTTGCGTCCCTTAATATGCGCAATAAAGCCGACACCGCAGGCATCATGTTCCTGTTGGGGATGGTACAAACCCTGCCGGGCAGGAACCGTTGGATAATCCACGTTATACCTCTCTTTACCGACCCAACGCCAAGAAAACGCCTTAGAATGCAAAAACGGTAGAAACTACCCAAATTCAAGCGAAAAGGCCGGTAAGTCTACCTTTTCACCGCCATTCCTTCAACGGCAGGGGTACAGGGATAATTAGGAATTTTAGGGATAGATGGGTGGTTTTAAGGGCCCTGGGGGGCATAGGCTGCAAGATTAGGTTAATTCCGCCGGATCGAACAGCCGTTGATGTTCCCGTATGGCATAGCGGTCCGTCATACCGGCGATGTAATCGGCGATATTCCGCGCCAAGCTCTGGGTATCGCCGTCGTCCTGCTGGCGAATCTTGTCCTGATATTGCGGCGGCAACAAGCGGGTGTCCTGCATGAACGCCTGGAACAGGGCCTCGATAATCTTGCCGGCCTTGAGGGTCATGCGCCGTACCCGGTAATGGGCGTACAACTGATGGCGTAAAAACTGTTTCAGCTCCTGGCTATGGGGACGGGCCGCGTCGCTATAAGCGATGAGCCCGTGGCTGGCCCGGCGTACCTCCTGAAGGCTCTCCACACCGGATTCTTTTAATAGGCGGCGGCTGTTTTCTATGAGGTCCACGACCCAGTAGTTGATCATGCCCCGCACGGTTTCGTGCACCCGTATGCGCGGTGCCACATCGGGATACATTTTTTCCACCTGCGCGTATTGCTCGGCGAACAACCGGGTTTCTTGCAGCTGCTCTATGGTAATGAGGCCGGAGCGCAGACCGTCGTCCACGTCGTGATTGTTGTACGCGATCTCGTCGGCGAGGTTGGCGATCTGCGCCTCCAGGCTAGGCTGGTGCTTGTCTAGAAAACGCTGGCCGAGCTCACCCAGCGCCGCCGCGTGCTTGGGTGAACAATGTTTGAGTATGCCTTCGCGCGTCTCGAAGGTCAGGTTCAGTCCCGGAAACGCGGCATACTTTTCCTCCAGCACATCCACCACCCGCAGCGACTGGAGATTATGCTCGAAGCCGCCGTAGTCGCGCATGCACGCATTGAGCATGTCCTGACCGGAATGGCCGAACGGCGTGTGTCCGAGGTCGTGCGCCAGGGCGATGGCCTCGGTCAGGTCCTCGTCCAGATTCAGGGCACGGGCGATGGAGCGGCCGATTTGCGCCACCTCCACCGAGTGCGTCAGGCGCGTGCGAAACAGATCGCCTTCATGGTTGACGAACACCTGGGTCTTGTACTCCAGACGCCGGAAGGCGGCACAATGGATGATGCGGTCGCGGTCGCGCTGAAATTCGGAACGATAGGCCGGCGCCGGCTCCCCATGGCGGCGGCCACGCGAGGACGCGGCGCTGGCAGCGTAGGCGGCGAGGCGTATACCTGGGTTCATAGTGGCGTGCGGCTCTGATCCAGGGTCTGTTTGAGCAAGGCCGCCGGTACCGCGTCGGTAATCAGTGCACGGCCTATGCCCTTGAGCAACACCAGGCGCATTTTTCCATCCATCACTTTTTTGTCCACCTCCATGAGCTCCAGCATACGCGCCGCATCCAGCGTCGCGGGCGCACGTAGCGGCAAACGCGCGCTGGCGATCAGGGCCTCGGTGCGTTGTTTTTCCGCGGCGCTCAACCATCCCATACGCTGCGATAGATCGGCCGCCATGACCATACCCGCGGCCACCGCTTCGCCATGCAGCCAGCTACCGTAACCGCAGCCGGTTTCTATGGCGTGGCCGAAAGTATGCCCAAGATTGAGCAAGGCGCGCTGGCCGGCCTCGCGTTCGTCCGCGGCCACAACCCGCGCCTTGTTGCGGCACGAGCGCTCGATGGCGAAACTCAAGGCCGCGGGATCGCGCGCCAGTAGCGCTGCCATATTCTGTTCCAGCCAAGCGAAAAATTCCGCGTCATCGATGAGGCCGTATTTAATCACCTCCGCCAGCCCCGCGGACAGTTCCTTGTCTGGCAAGGTACTCAGCGTATCGGTATCGATCAGCACGGCGCGCGGCTGGTGAAACGCGCCGATCATGTTCTTGCCTAGGGGGTGATTGACGCCGGTTTTACCACCGACCGAGGAATCCACCTGGGCCAGCAGGGTAGTGGGTATTTGAATAAACGCCACGCCGCGCTGATAGGTGGCGGCGGCGAACCCCGTCATGTCGCCGACCACGCCGCCGCCCAGGGCGATCAAGGTGGTCTTGCGGTCGCAGTGGGCGGCAAGCAGCGCGTCGTAGATGCGATTGACCACATCCAGGGTTTTATATTGCTCGCCATCGGGCAACACCACGCTTAAGGGTCGGTAAGCCTGGACACTGGCGCTTAGCCGCTCCAGGTACAAGGGCGCGACGGTTTCATTGGTGACGATCACCACGCGGTTGCCGGCGATGTGGGGAACCAAGCGTTCGCCGCGGCCTAGCAGGCCCCGGTCTATATATATAGGATAACTGCGCTCGCCTAAATCAAGAGACAGGGTTTTCATTTTGCCATAGGCTCTTGAGATTATCGGCGACGTCGCGCGCCACCATCTGCGGATTGCGCCGGTCGGTTTCGATGATCACGTGCGCGGTGGCGAGATACAAGGGTTCGCGCACACGCATTATTTCTTCCAGCTTTGCACGCGGGTCGGGGGTCTGCAACAGCGGACGGTTGCGGTCACGGCGCGTGCGCTCCACCAGTATCTCGATTTCGGCGCGTAAATAGACCACGCTCCCGCGTTCGCGCAGCGCCTTTCGGTTGTCTGCGTCCAGCACCGCCCCACCGCCGGTGGCCAACACCACGTTGGTCTTGCGCGTCAATTCATCGATGGCCAGGGCCTCGCGCCGGCGAAACCCTGGTTCGCCCTCGATCTCAAATATCAGCGGTATAGCCGCACCGGTGCGACGTTCGATTTCATGGTCGACATCCAAGAAATCTTTCTTAAGTAAGGCCGCGAGCTGCCGCCCGATGGTGGATTTACCCGCGCCCATGGGGCCGACGAGGAATACATTGCTGGCTATGGTCATGGCTGGCATATGCCAGTATCGCACAAAGAAATCAAGAGCGGCCGGGGAAACTTCTCTAGGAGTCCCGCAGGCGGGCTGGCCGCCTGCGGGGAATACGGCTATTTCATACTCAAAGTTTCGGACAGGATACGCGGGGTCATGAAAATCAGCGTCTCAATCTTGTTATCGAATACCTTGTGCTTCCTGAACATCCAGCCCAACATGGGCAGGTCGCCGAAAAACGGTATTTTGGTCACCGAGGTCGCCGACTGTTGTTCGTAGATGCCGCCTATGACCACGGTCTCGCCGTTGCTCAATAGTACCTGGGTGGTGATTTCTTTTTTGTTGATGAGTCCCGAGTCCGCGTCCTGGAAGCTGTCCTTGGTGACCAGGACATCCAGGATAACCCGGTCATCGGGTGTGATCTGGGGGACTACTTCTAGCGCCAGCACCGCCTTCTTGGTGATCACCGTGCCCACACCCAGGGTGGTGGTGGTAAATACCCGCTCCTGGCCCTGTTCGATGCGCGCCTTCTTTTGGTTGGCGGTAATCAGCCGCGGGCTGGATATCACCTTGCCCCGGCCTTCGGCTTCCAGCGCCGATAGTTCCAGGGCGAACAGAGTGCCGCCTGGCAGGCGCATAATGCCCGCTGCAATCGAACCCACCGTGGATGTGCCTATGGGGTCGGCTACCAGATCGACGCTCAGGGAATTGCCCGGCAGTTCTATCGATTCGTTATCGAGCTGGTTGTTTACGCAACCTAGCGTGCCGCACACGAACGAGGTATTGGCAGTGCCGGGTCGGTTCGGCTGACCAATGACGCCCCACTTCACGCCCAGGTTCTTGGCAAAATCGTCCGTCGCCTCCACCAGGCGTGTTTCTATCATGACCTGGCGCACCGGCTGGTCCAGCTGGGATATCAGCTTGCGCACTTCGCGTATCTTGCCCGGTGTGTCCTGTATCAGCAACGAGTTGGTACGGCTGTCGACCGTGACCTGGCCGCGGGGGGACAACAGGGTGTTGGAATCGGTGCCCGCACTCCTTAGATCGCTGGCGGAGGACAAGGCCGGGTTGGCATTGGCTGGGGTGACGCCTTCTATGGCCTTGATGGATTTCAACAGCTTGGCCACGTCATCGGCCTTGGCATAGTTGATTTGGATCAGCTCCGAGACCAGGGGCTCCAGTTCCAGCACCTGTTTGGTGGACTCGAGCTGCGCCTTCTCCTTGGCGGCCACCTCGTCCGCCGGACCGACGCTCACCACGTTGCCACTGCGGCGCACCGCCAGACCCTTGGCATTCACGATGATATCCAAGGCTTGATCCCACGGCACGTCCTTGAGGCGTAACGTCAGACTGCCCTTGACCGAATCGCTGGTGACAAAATTCAAGCCGGTGAAATCGGCGATGACCTGGAGCGCGGCACGCACCTCGATGTTCTGAAAGTTAAGCGACAGCTTCTCGCCCGAATAACCGAGTTCGTCTTTTTTCTTTTCGTCGCCCGGCTTTACCACCACCGGTTTAACATTGATGGTAAATTCATCACCGGCCTGATAGGCAAGATGTTCGTACTTGCCCTTGGAGCCTACGACCATGCGCACGCTCTTGCCCTGGGCGAAGGTGTCTATGGTCTGTATCGGCGTGGCGAAGTCCACCACGTCCAGACGGCGCTGCAGTTCCGAGGTAAGCGTGGTGTCATGAAAATCCACTATGATCTCGCCGGCCTGTTCGCGTATGTCTATGCCGACACCGGTATCCGAGAGTTTGATAATCACCTTGCCGTCGCCTTGTTTACCGCGCCGGAAATCGATGCTCTTGAGGGCGTGCTTGCAGGATTTGGGGGCGGTGGCAAAGCGCGTGGTTTTGGCCGACTGGGTGCCGACGATGGTGCTGGCTGGATTCTCGATGGTGATGGTATAGCTATTGCCTTCGATAACCGAGGTATACGAAGCCGACCGCACCAGGTTAATCACCAGGCGTGTGCGGTTGTCCGACTCCACGGCGTTGACGCTGGCCACCACGCCCTCCCCTACGCGCAGCGCGCTTTTCTCGGCGCCTATACTGGTGTTGGCAAAGTCCAGGGCGATGCGTGCCGGGGTGCTGGTAGTGAATGCCGCGGGCGGCGCCGGTGTCTTGCTCATCTGCACCCGGATCTGTATGCGGTCGCCGGGAAGTTTGGCGTACTTCATGTCTTGGATGACGTTCTTATCGCTGGCGGCGGCGTCGGTTGCCGGCATGGCCGGGGCCGGATCGGTTGGTGCCGGCGCTGTCGTAACATCGGGTGCTGGCATCACATCGGGTGTGGGCGCGGGGACGGCGGCCGCAGCCTCGGCACCGGAGGTTAGGGCAATGATGCGGTAACCATTATCGATTTCTTCGACCTTGAGACTACCAGGCTCGGTCATCAGCAGGTCCACGTGGGTCGCGCTGCCGTTGTCCGCCAGGTAGGGATAAACCCCCTTCACCGTGCCGCGCCCCTCGATGTCCGACACCGTCCCGCCCAGGGTAGTTTGGGGGAAGCTGATTCGCAGGCGCTGTCCGCCTTCTAGGCTCGCGGTTTGGTATGTCGTCTTGCCGGTGAGCTGAATAGTAAGCGCGGGTTGTGTACCCTCATCCCACGTAATGGACGCGAGTTCGGCGGCCTGGGCAGCGCCATACGTCAGCATGGAAACCGCCAGGAGTGCCCGACTCACTATTGCCTTGAAAGACATCACGGGCTGCGTTGAGATTTTTATCATTACCAATTCCTCTTACTCCGTAATAGCGAGGCTAGCCTCGCGTTCGACCCAGTCACCCAAGGCGCCTTGTATAAGTTCTATCAGATCCACTTTTTCTTCAGTGATTTTTTTCACTTTGCCGAAATTCTGGCCCGCGTGATTTCCGAGCTCGAGCTTGTGTACCGTTCCATCGGGCGCCTGCACGACCGCCCAGAAGCGCTTGCCGCGTTCCAAGGTCCCCACCATCTTGAGGGCATCCAGCGGAAAATCCTCCAACGCTTCCTTGCGGCGATTCATGTCTGGTTTCGGCCCACTGCCTTTTTGCGAGCCGGCGGCGTTCTGGGTCTGCAAGTTGCGTGGGGCAAATGGATCCGGCAGTTCCGAGGCGGCGTATAAAAATGCCTCGTTCGGTTTGATTTCGGGCAGGGGTTCAATCTTCGGTTTGCGTTCGGCGTGTTCATTTTTTACGAACTCGCGCAAATCCTCCAGGCCGTCGTTGGACGAACAGCCACCCAGCATCCATACCAGCGACAAGGTGAAAATGGCGTAGATTGTCCTCATGGCGCACCCGGTGCCTTGGCCTTGGCCGGCCCTTTCCTCTTGATGTGCAATTCCTCGGCCTCGAGGTAGCGATAGGTCTTGGCTACTGCCGCCATGGACAGCTTGCCATTCTTATCAGCAGTAATATCAAGGCTGCCCACGGTTACGATGCGCGGCAGGGCGGCCACGTCACTCACAAATTGCGCGAGCTCGTGATACGTACCCGTGACCTTGATGCTGACGGGTAGCTCGGCATAGAAATCCAACGGCGCTTCCTTCTCCGGCTTGAACAGCACAAAATCGAGCCCGCGCCCCAAGCCCGCTTGGGTGATGTCCACCAGAAGGTTGGGGACTTCGGTTTTGTTGGGCAACTGGCGTAGAAGAGTGCCAAATTGCTCGCCCATCTCCTCCATTTGTCGCCGATATTCGTCCAGGTTGATCGCCAGTGCCTTTTTGCCGCTGAATGTCTCTTTCAGACCGGCCTCTTTTTGCTGCTCCTGGTCCAGCTGCTTTAATTCATCCGCAATAAGGAAGTACCAGCCTAGAAATAAAATGACCACGCAGACTATAGCGATGCCAGTAATCTTGATCGGCAGCGGCCAACTGGAAACATTGTTGAAATCGATACTACGTAGATCGTCGAGCGTCATGGCACCGCCCCCGTGGTCGGCTCGGTCTTGCTTTTTTGTTTGACCCGCAGTGTGAATTGACTGACGCGTTCGCTGCCTTTGGTGGAGACATTGATCACATCGAGATCGGGTTGGGTGAACCAATCGGAAGAATCGAGGCTGCGCATCAAGGCGGATACGCGCGCATTAGACTGGGCCATGCCGGTAATAGTAAACGCCGGGCCGCTTTGTTTGAGGGTCGTTAGGTAGACGCCTTCGGGCAGCTTGCGCACCAGGTCATCGAATACATGCACAATCTGAGTACGCGCCATCTGTAATTGCTGGATTACCTGCATGCGCGCCACCAGGGCGTCGCGCTGCTTCTTCAGTTCCTTGATCTCCTTGATCTGCTCTTCGACTTTCGCGATCTCCTGGGTCATAAACTCGTTGCGCTTGCCCTGGTTCTCGATCAGGGTGCTCACGTGCAGGTGCGCGTAGAAAATGATCAGCAGCATCAATATACCGGCGCCCACACCGATGCTGAGCAATTGGCGATCCTGCTCCTTGCGGCGTATATCGCGCCACGGTAGTAGATTTAGACGAGTCATGCGTCGAATCCCCGCATAGCGAGGCCGCAACTGATCATGAGCGACGGCGCATCGTTGCTGAGGAGTTGGGGCTTGATGCGCGATGACAGTGACATGCTAGCAAATGGATTAGCGATGGCGGTCGCCACGCCTACGCGCGCCGCCACCAGTTCCTCCACCCCTGGTATTTGGGCACAGCCACCGGCCAGTAACACCTGGTCGACACTGTTATACGGGCTGGAGGAGTAGAAGAATTGCAGTGCCCGCATCACTTCCTGGCACATGGCCTCCATAAACGGCCGCAGCACGTCGGTTTGGTAGTTATCCGGCAGGCCACCTTGTTTCTTCGCCAGGCCCGCCTCTTCGTACGACAATCCGTAACGCCGCTGTATTTCCTCTGTCAGTTGGCGTCCACCGAAGGTATGGTCACGGGTATAGATAGAACGGTTATCGCGCATCACGTTGATATTAGTAGTGGTGGCGCCCACGTCGATCACGGCGATGGTTTTTTCCATGCCCCCGCCGGGCATATGCTGGGCGATAAGGGAATAGGCGTTTTCCATGGCATAGGTTTCGATGTCGATGACCGTGGGGGTCAACCCCGCCCCTTGGGTCACCGCCAGATAATCGTCCACGATTTCTTTGCGACAGGCAGCGATAAGAACATTGACCTGCTCGCCGCCGCTGTCGGCGGGTCCCAACACCTGAAAGTCCAGGTTGACTTCGTCCAGGGGGTAGGGGATATAGCGATCCGCTTCCATTTCGATCTGGGTCTGAAGATCGCGATCGGCCAAGCCAGCCGGCATGTTAATGATCTTGCTAATCACGTGCGAGCCGGCCACGGCCACGGCCACGTTCTTGCATTTGGTGCCGGAGCGCTTGACCGCCCGTTGCATGGTTTGCGCCACCTGATCGACCTCGGTAATGGTGTGTTCGATCACGGCATTTTGCGGCAAGGGCTCCACTGCATAGCGCTCCACCCGGTAATGATCTCCGGATCGGCTGAGTTCGAGAATCTTGATAGACGAGGCGCTAATGTCGACACCAATCAGCGGCTGCCTTTTTTTAGCCACAATTTGACTTAAGCTGACCACTATTTCTCTCTTTTTCCAGTAAGTTAGACTGGATACATGTAGGTTTGCATTAAATACTACCCCCAAATATAGACGATGACAAACGGAAATGGCAAATTTCTATTGGGGCCAAGTGAATTACGTTTTATACTCGTGGTGCCTAACTGCAGTCCCTTAGGGCTAAACCACCACCTATAAGGTAGCAAAAGTTTTAGCACCCATGAGCGCCCCCGGAAGTCCTGGTACCCAATCCACCTTATTCGCCCATCTTCCGCATAAGCCTTGGCAACTGCTGTTAATTGGCTTATTTGGGCTATTTGTCGCCGGCGTCATATTCGCCGCTCTCGTGGCCCTGGTATTGACGCCTACCCTGCCGTCCCTGGACTCCCTGAATGACAATCACCTCAAGGTGCCCATGCGCATCTACAGCGCCGAAGGCACGCTCATCGCCGAATTCGGGGAAGAAAAACGTATACCTGTCACTATAGACCAGGTACCGGAACAATTGGTCCAAGCCATACTGGCGGCGGAAGACGACGCGTTTTATTACCACCAAGGTGTGGATTTCCAAGGCATAGTGCGCGCGGCATGGAAAAATTTGCGTGCCGGAGGGCGCAGTGAAGGCGCCAGCACCATCACCATGCAAGTGGCACGCAACTACTTTTTGAGCCCGGAAAAAACCTATACCCGCAAGCTCAAAGAGGTCCTGCTGGCGTTCAAGATCGAACGCGAACTCTCGAAAAATGAGATCCTGGAGCTCTACCTCAATAAGATATTTCTCGGCAACCGTGCCTACGGCTTTGCCGCCGCGGCGCAAGTTTATTACGGCAAGACCCTGCCTGAATTGACGCTACCGGAAATGGCCATGTTGGCCGGCCTGCCCAAGGCCCCGTCCCGGGATAATCCCCTGGCCAATCCGGAAAGCGCTCTGGAACGGCGTAATTACGTACTGCGGCGCATGCTGAAACTCCATTTCATCGACGCCGCCAGCTATACCACCGCCATCAATACCCCGCAGATCGCCGGCCGGCATGTGGTGCGGTTTAACGTCGCCGCGCCGTTTATCGCCGAAATGGCACGCCAGTACCTGTACCAGGCCTACGCGGAAAACAGTTATGCGGAGGGGTATAACGTCTACACCACCATCCGCGCCAAGGAACAGCAGGCAGCCGACGCCGCCCTGCGCAAAGGACTGCTGGAATACGATAGACGCCATGGCTATCGCGGCCGGGTCGCCCACGAAAAAATCGCCGGCAAAGTCGCGCCTAGCATATTGGATGAAGTGCTCAAAGATCACCCGGCGGTGGGTCCCCTGATACCGGGCATAGTGATCTCCTTGGAGGAAAAATCCGCCCAGGTCTATGCCCACGACGGTGCCACCGTCACCCTGGCCTGGCCGGGACTCGCCTGGGCCCGGGCCTATATCAACGAAGATGCCCTGGGCCCTGAGCCTAAGAAAACCAGCGATGTGCTGCGCGTGGGCGATATCATTTATCTTGAGCAGGTAAAAGAAGGCGAATGGTGGCTAGCGCAGGTTCCCCAGATCACCGGCGCCCTGGTATCCCTCAATCCGCGGGATGGATCCATTATCGCCTTGACCAGCGGCTTCGATTTCTATCAGAGCAACTTCAATCGCGCATTACAGGCGGAGCGCCAACCCGGTTCCGGCTTCAAACCCTTCGTTTATTCGGCGGCGCTGGAAAAAGGCTATACTCCCGCGACCCTCATCAGCGGTGCGCCCATCGTGGTGGAGGATGTGAGTCTGGAAGATGAATGGCGGCCGGAGGATTACAGCAAACAGTTCTTTGGTCCCACGCGCCTGCGCAAGGCCCTGACCTTATCCCTAAACCTGGTCGCGGTGCGCCTGCTGCGCGCCATCGGACCGGATTATGCCGCCGAATATATGACGCGCTTTGGTTTCGACGCCGCCAAATTGCCACGCAATCTATCCCTGGTTCTCGGTACCGCTTCGGTGACGCCCCTGCAGATGACATCGGCATTTTCGGTGTTCGCCAATGGCGGTTATCGCATCGAACCGTACTTCATCACGCGCATCGAAGATGCCAATCATAAGGTTCTGGAAATCGCCAATCCGACCCTCGCCTGTGCCGGGTTGTACGCCACAAAAAACAATGCGCAAGGATGTCCCGACCAGAGCGGCACGCTGAGCGTGCCGGCCCCAGCGCCTGCGGAGGCGAAATCCACGGCGGCCGACGTTACCACGGTAAAACCTTCGGAACCGCGTCTGGCCACGCGCGTGATCACAGCGGAAAATGCATTTCTGATGACCAGCATTTTGCGCGACGTAGTGGCCGCCGGTACCGGCACCGGCGCCATGGTGCTGGAGCGCCACGACCTGGCCGGCAAAACCGGCACCACCAATGACCACAAAGACGCCTGGTTCAATGGCTACAACGCCGATGTGGTCACCACCGCCTGGGTGGGTTTCGATCAGCCCGCGCCACTGGGGCGCGGCGAAGTCGGTGGGCGCGCGGCCCTGCCTATTTGGGTGGATTATATGCGAGTGGCGTTGGACGGCGTGCCGGAAAAACCGCTGCTGCGGCCACGGGGCATCATCGCTGTTACGATTAACCGCGAAACCGGCAAACTCGCCCAAGAGGGAGATCCGGACGCTATGTTCGAATACTTTATCAGCGGCACGCAGCCGACGGAGACCGGCGGTGCCGACGGCGCGCCGGCCGGCGGCACTACCCCGGAGAATATACGCGAAGGACTCTTCTAGGAGGGTCCGGATTAAACCTGTAGTGCTCTAACTAAGAGCCATACTCAATGACAGCAAAATCCAACGGCGGACGCCGCCGCCAACCCCACGCCAAACGTTCCCACAGCGAACACGCGGCCGGGCGCGGTGTAGAACAAGTGCGCCGGCTTATCAGCGCCGAGGCGGCGCGCATCATCGCTGAAGAAGGCGTGCAGGACTTTCATGCGGCCAAACGCAAGGCCGCAGTGCGATTGAATCAACCAGAAATGAAACACCTGCCATCCAACCAGGAAATCGAGGTCGCCCTGGCCCAGCACCTGCGGCTGTTCCATGCCCAGGATTTACCCCGCACCCTGCGAACCCTACGCGCCCTGGCGCTGGAAGCCATGCGCATGCTGCACGCCTTTGATCCGCGCCTGGTGGGCGCGGTCTTAAGCGGCAACGTCACTGCCCATAGCGAAATCCATCTGCACCTTGCGGCGGACACACCGGAGGACATCGGCTTTTTGCTGGAGGAACTCCATATTCCCTATGAAACCGCCAGCCGCCACCTGCGCTACGGCGGTGAACGCCATGAGAATCTGCCGGCCTATCGCTTTCTAGCGGACGGTAGTGTGATTGAGCTGGTGGTTTTTACGCGCCACGGCGCACGCGAGGCGCCGTTAAGCCCGGTGGATGGCAAACCGATGCGACGCATCGGCACCAAAGAACTCGAAACCCTGCTTGCCGTTCCTGCCTCGATGTAATCCCCGCGTTATCATTGTCGTCACATCCGAATATCACTAGATCGGCGACAGGCGCCGCTACCGTCATTTCGATCGAAGAGAGAAATCTGGTAGCATAATATTGCATGGAGCTATCTCAATGTCAGATTTATCCCCCCGATAAAAATGACAACTTATTCAGAGCTCCCTACAACACAACATAGCCCCTCAGGAGTTTGCTTTGCCGCCCGCGAACCTTCTTCTTTACGTTGATGCAAAATTCGCAAGCCCGTACGCAATGTCGGCCTTCGTGGCCCTGCATGAAAAGGGCTTGCCCTTCGAGATCGCGCCCATAGATCTTGCCGCCAAGGCAAATAACGAGCCGCCCTTTGCAGCCGTGTCGCTCACGCAGCGTGTGCCAACCTTGGTGCACAACGGTTTTTCTCTGTCTGAGTCGTCAGCGATTTCCGAGTACCTTAACGAAGTGTTTCCCGGTACGCCGTTATATCCGGTAGAACCATGCAGTCGCGCGCGGGCGCGCCAAGTCCAAGCTTGGCTGCGCAGCGATCTTCTGCCTATTCGGAATGAGCGCCCAACGGAAGTGGTGTTCTACCGGCCGACAAATTCGCGGCTCTCCGCTGAGGCACGGGCATGCGCCAAGAAGTTATTCTCGGTTGCGGAGTTGCTGCTTGCTGGCAATTCTGAAAACCTGTTTGGCCAGTGGTGTATCGCCGATACTGACCTTGCACTCATGCTTAATCGTCTTGTTCTGAATGGAGATCCTGTGCCTGAAAACTTAGCCGCCTACGCAAGGTATCAATGGCGGCGGCCATCGGTTCAATTGTGGGTTAATCAAAAGCGCCCGCCGCCAGAAGGCGGCTAACCCTTCCATATATAGAGGTAATCAACAATGTCTGCATATTTTATCGCGCATTACAACATTCTCGATCGAAGTAGAATCGATGAGGTAACGGCGCTAATGCGGCCGATAGACGAAAAGTACGACGCCGAGGTCATTGTTGGCAGCCCGGTAAAACCTCTGGAAGGAAAAACATATTCCAACGTTGTCATCTACAAATTCGGCAGCCTTGAAGCCGCTGAGCGCTGGTACTATTCGGAAGAACAGCAGGAAGTAAAGCACCTACGTACCCGCATAACCGAGGGCTGGGCTGCAATCTTGCCCGAATGCGCGGAAACCCAAGCCTTGATGGCGGCGGATTACTTTGCCTGCAAAGCATAATCCCGTGCTCCACACGGACACCGTAAAGCCTGTTAGCATGAAAGAAGCTGACACATTCGATCATCAGGGCTATGTAATCGTCAAAAATCTCTTTAGTCAGTTCGATATAGAAAAATTGGCGCGGATCGTCGATCGTATTTACGCGCAATGGCTAAGTGAAAATCGCGCTGACTTTATTGAACATAAGCTTGTCAACATGCACACGCTCACGGACCCACGGTATTTCGTGGATCGTAAGGCAGAAAGGTTATTGTTTTTTCAGACCATTGCGTCAAATAGGCTTACGCAACTCATCGACAGCATGTTTGGCGATGGAATATATTTTCACAACACACAGTTGTTTTTTAATCCGTTTGAAAACAAGAGGCTGCCTTATTGGCACA
Source organism: Gammaproteobacteria bacterium (assembly GCA_031416355.1). GTDB lineage: Bacteria > Pseudomonadota > Gammaproteobacteria > Acidiferrobacterales > UBA6901 > JANNJF01. The sequence continues at coordinate 4,585 of JANOTM010000223.1, read as the reverse complement.
GGGACATGCAATATAGCCCGATTGACGATTCCATATTAAAAAATGAACAACAAATTATGGTCAGCCTACATGTTCGGATTCCTCTTAGCAACGAGCAAGGGATCGAGTTAATTCCGGGGACCCATAAGCGATGGGACACCGAGCTAGAAAGAGATGTGCGCCTTGAACTCAACGCCCGTAAAAACAGCGAAGACCTTCCAGGCTCGGTGTTAATCGAACTGACGCCAGGCGATGTATTGATTTTCAGCGCACAAATGATACACCGGGGCAATTACCGTCTAAATAAATCCAGAAAATCTCTGGATCTATGCATAGGCAAGCACCACCCCCTCACCTCAGCGTACATAGACAAGCGCGCCCTTCCTGATGCAGCTGAGCTAGACAAGATAGAAAATAATCGATGGTATAGAATCGCGCGCGAACTTGCGACTGACTATCATATATAACCAATGTGCAAAACGCATGATTAATTTATGCGGTGCCTACGATTGCACGCCACTGGAGAAAAGCCATCGTGACCTTGAAAAGGATACTGACCAACATCTGCTCTGACCGATTAGAGGAAAGTCGTGATTTCTACGTGGCGCTTCTAGGTTTCACAGTCAAATACGACAGCGACTGGTATGTACAACTGGCCTCATCCGAAAATACCGAGTTTGAACTTGGAATCATACGTCGCGATCATGAATTGGTGCCCAGCAATCATCAAACAAGCCCCAGTGGCGTATACATCACTTTGAAATTAATGGGGGGGGGTCTTCAGGATTTTCTTCAGTCGCGCCAATCCCTAGCCTAGCAGGTTGCCATTGAAATTATTTATCTTCAAACTTAGTGCGACAGCGTTAGTCACGGCAGCGTTGCTCTATCCTTTATTTAGTCCGGAAGGGCGTGTTGGCGTATTTACAGCCCTAGAGTCCATCGGTTGGCTGCCTGCATTCATACTTGTTGCGGCGTTCTTAGTAGGCGTTGCTCTATATTGCAGGTCGCTACAGAGGTGTCTGTCCTTGATTCGACCGGCCTGCCGAACCGCGCAACCAAAATCTGTATGGCTCATGCTGCTTCTGCCTTACAACTTTGTCGAAGATTTTTTCATTATTAACAATATTGTGCGCTCCCTGCGCAACGAGGCAAGTGTCCATGCGCGTCTCGGTCTTCATAAACATTTTGGTGCTGTATCGGGCTTCGGTTGGTGCGGCGCTCAAATCGTCTCGCTCTCGCCCAACTTATTAGGCACGCTCGCGAGTCTGGTCGGACTCGTTCTCTGGGCCATTCACTGGAGGTTCATTGCGCGCGTTAACCGGCTTCTGTCGCCGCATGATTCTAATGCGCACGTATGATTGACAACAAATGCATTATTCCTTACACTATGTAAGTAATATCCTTACATAAAGGTGGATTCCATGTCGGAAGCACGGCTGAGTTCTAAAGGCCAGATTACTATCCCGCGCGACATTCGTGAGCGCCTGAAGCTAAGGCTTGGGGATAAACTGCGGTTTCGGATTACGGATAACGGCCAAGTGGTGCTGGAAGCGGCCAAATACCACGTCACCGAACTGTATGGCCTGCTCCAACGGAAAGGCAAGAAGCCGGTGTCGGTTGAGGCCATGGACGTGGCAATCCGCCAGCGCTTCAAGGCCTCGAAATGAACGGGGTCGATACCAATGTGATTATTCGTTACTTGGTGGCGGACGATGAAGCGCAGGCCGTCAAGGCCAAACGTTATATCGAATCCAGCCCGATCTACGTTAATTGCATAGTCCTGAGCGAGGTTGTTTGGGTGCTGGAGTCGGCCTACAACTACGATAAAGAGGCGATTATCAGCGCGCTGGAACGGTTGTTATCCACCCATGAGGTGGAGGTGGAAGATGCCGATGTGGCGCTGGCGGCCTTGTACAATTATCGCCAATCGACCGCGGGGTACACGGATTGTTTGATCGGACATCGCAACGCCGCCCATGGTTGCGGCGAAACGGGATCGTTCGACAAACGTGCCAAGGGTGCGCGGGGATTCAAAATGCTATAAGCCAACAAGCTCCGGAAGATTTCCCAGCTGATCGAACTGCCAAATAAAAAAGGTCGGGGTTACCCCCGACCCAGAACCCACCCCACTACGCTGGTTGTTTATGTGGCTTTAAGCCGCCAACTCAGCTTGAAAGAATATATTCAGTACCAAATTTGACCGTCGCCACGTGCGGGCGCAGGGTTTCGTCGTTCAGGGCAATATCCACACCGATAATCGCCGTCACGTCTTCGTGGTCGCGCACACCAGGCAATTCTTCGCGCAGATAGCTGTAATGGGTTTCGTTCATGTACACCAGGTTAGGCCGCACGCCATGGTGTGTTTCGTAGTTATTGACCAGACTGACTATGAAGCTGAGCATTGCCGCCACTCCTTATGCTTGACCTGGTACTTGGGTGAGTGGGTGATCCGCCTGTGCCCGGCCTGCGCTATCACCGTCTCTCTACTGGGTAATAGAGCAATAGGCGTGCCATCCCGTGGTGATTTTTTAAGCTATTGATTTTAAAATAGAATAATTAGCGTTCCCGTCTCTCAACGAGGTGCCGCAGGCGAGCAGGGGCAGGGGCAGTGACGCCCAAGGGCAGGCGCAGGGTTACAACCACGAAAATCCGGGGAATTTACGGCAGTCCCGGACCCCTAAGGTCCGGGGGCGTAAATTAATGCAAACCGGCCATATACTCGGAAACGGCCTTAATCTCGTCCGCGGACATCTTAAATGCTATCCGGGTCATGATATCGCCATCGTTGCTGCGCTCACCGGCCTTGAAGGCCAGCAATTGCTTCTGGGCATACACCGCATGCTGGCCGGAAACGCTGGGGAAGCGCGGCGGTATGCCATCGCCCGCGGGTCCATGGCAACTCATGCAGGCGGCAATACCGGATTTGGCATTGCCACCACGATAAAGATGTTTCCCTATTTTAAGCACTTCCGCGCTCGCCGATGCGGTGCCGGTGGACGGCTTTTGGCTGGCGTAATAGGCACCCAAATCCGCCATGTCCTTGGTCGACAGGCCGGCGGCCATGCCTAGCATAATGGGATTGTTGCGACCGGACTTGGGGTTCTTGTAGTCCGCCAGTTGCTTGGCGGTATAGGTCGCGTCCTGACCGGCCAGTTTGGGGAATTCCGGGCTCATGCTGTTTCCGTCTACCCCATGACAGCCGGCGCATACCGCCGATTTCGCCTTACCCGCGGCGGCGGAACCCGCCGCCTGTACCCACAGCGTGTTGCCGGCCAGGGTAACGCCCACGACCAGTATCAGTAACTTTTTCATATTTTCTCCTATTTGTAAGGTGTTTCCTGCCGCAGCAGTCGTCGATGAACCAGCCATGGGAGCCGGAGCTCTCCCCAGGCAACAATGCTACACTGTCGCGCACTGTCCGCCTGAGGGGGTGCAACTTATCCCACGTGGACGTACCGTTAAGCGCCGCCTTATATACCAAGAGCCCGTCCCGAGGTCAATTTTGTCTGCCCATCCCCTAGCTGATTATTTTCGTCGCGCCTACTTTGTGCTGAGCGCCCAGAAGCCCGCGGACCTGCCGCCGGATACCGGTGCGGAAGTGGCCTTCGCCGGCCGCTCCAACGCCGGAAAATCCAGCGCCATCAATACCATCACCGATCATCGGGGATTGGCCCGCACCAGCAAGACCCCGGGTCGCACCCAACTGATCAACTACTTTGCCCTGGATGACGAGCGACGGTTAGTCGATCTGCCAGGATACGGCTATGCCAAAGTCTCGGCTGAGATACGGGAAAACTGGCAGGCATCCATGGACCATTACTTACAGCATCGCGCCAGCCTGGCAGGGCTGGTTCTGATTATGGATATCCGCCAGGCACTCACACCATTCGATACCGACATGCTGGCCTGGTGCCGGGAAATGGACATGCCGGCCCATGTCCTGCTGACCAAGGCCGATAAACTGAGCCGCAGCGAAGCGCGCGCCATATTGGATAAAGTCCAGCATTACCTGGCCCAATATCCCTCCACCGCCACGGTACAGATCTTTTCGGCATTAAAAAAACAGGGGATAGAGGCAGCCCACGAGGTTTTGGCCCAGTGGCTTAAGGTTGAGATCACCCAGGCAAAAAAAAGCCCCGGAGACAAGGGGAGAGAGTCCGGGGCCGACAACAAATCCCGATTTTGATCGGGATACCCCGCTCAGGGAGGAGGAGCGAGGTAGGACTTGCGTCCATACATCCAAAGACTGGGGGCGTTAGAGAAAGTTCCGAACCGGCTAAAAGTTTTTTTATCCCCGCGACTCCCTGTCACCAGAATGAAAAAGCGCCCTTACATTTATTGGTAGTTTGCACAAATCCTGTGATCGAAATGAATAGGGGGCTTGGGACTTTCTTGGGTGTAGTTGATGTTACCCCTTAGCGCTTGCCGAGCACCGCAGCCCCACCGGGGGATGTGCGCGAGCACTGTCTGAGTATTGCCTCATATAAGGCAATGCGAGTTGCGGCCGCTCTCGCGCATCCCTGCGCTCCGCGGCATTTGTACTTCCTGTACATCACAGCGCCCCGGTGGGGCGAGAAGCGCAGGGGACCGGGCGTGTTTTTCGCCC
>JANOTM010000222.1:0-1946 GCA_031416355.1 Gammaproteobacteria bacterium | reverse complement strand
CCTCCACCATCCTTGGCGACAGATATAGCGATCGAGATTCTGGATGAAACCGATTCCACGAATTCGCACCTCCTGCGTTTACCCTCTGAGGGCATCGCCGGACGCGTGTGCCTGGCCGAGTGCCAAACCGCGGGACGCGGACGCCGTGGGCGCCACTGGGTCGCCACGCCGTGGCGCAATATTATGCTATCCATGGCCTGGCGTTTCGACAATGGCGCGGTGGCGCTCGCGGGCCTAAGCCTCGCCGCCGGAGTCGCGGTCCTACGCGCGCTGCGCGACTATGGCGTGGATGGCGTCGGCCTCAAGTGGCCGAACGATCTCTTGTGGCAGGAACGCAAACTCGCCGGCCTGCTGGTGGATATCCGCGGCGAGGCCAGTGGCCCGTGTGTCGCGGTGTTGGGGCTGGGCCTGAACGTACATCTGGATACTGCGGATGCGGCCGGCATCGATCAACCATGGGTAGATCTGCACGGCATACTCGGCGACGCGGTAGATCGCAACCGGCTGGCAGCCTTGCTGATCCACCATTTGCGGCACATGTTTCAGGTATTCGAAGTTACTGGCCTGGCCACGTTCCGTTCCGAATGGGAGACGAACCACTGCTTTGCGCATCAACAAGTGCGCCTGTTGCAGGCCGACACGACGACATTGGGCACGGTACGCGGTATCGATGAGACCGGCGCGCTGTTGATCGATGATGACCAGGGTGAGCCACAGCGCTTTTATTCCGGAGAGATCAGCCTGCGGCCGGTGCCAGTAGTGCCAGAATTAAATTCCGGATACTGCCTATGAACCTGCTGGTGGATATAGGCAATACGCGCCTCAAATGGATGTGGTCCCAGGGTCTCGGGCACACGGGCCAGGCACTGGCACGCACTGCCGACATGTCGCGGCAACTCGACCTGGCCTGGGGCGATATTCCGCCGCCGAAATGGGTAGTGGCAACCAGCGTCGCGGGCGCGGCCGCGGAACGGGATATGCAGCAATGGGTGCAGCGTCATTGGCCCGCGGCGCACCTACATTTCGTAGTCGCCGCGGCGGCGGGCTGGGGTGTGAAAAATAACTATCGCGAGCCCGCGCGCCTGGGCAGTGATCGTTGGGCGGCGCTGATAGGTGCGCGCCACTTAACGCAAGGACCGGTGTGTGTGGTGGATTGCGGCACAACGGTGACCATCGATGCGCTCAACGCCGCGGGTGAGTTTGTCGGCGGGGTGATTCTTCCGGGCCTGGCCCTGGCGCGCCAGTCACTGCGCACCGGCGCCGCGGGTATTACCGAAATCGAGGGCGATGACACCCAGTGCTTCGCGCGCACCACCGCCGATGCCGTGGCCGCCGGCACATTCCATGGACTGGTGGGCGCGGTGGAGCGCATCGTGGCGGAATTGGGCGCAGGTCTGGGAAAGGACATGCAGGTTCTATTAACCGGCGGCGATGGGCCGCGTTTGGCGCCGTATCTGCAAGGCCGTGGCACTTACTCCCTATTATCCGTACCAGATTTGGTGTTACTGGGTTTGGCGCGCATCGCCGAGTCGCTCGCATGAAGGCGCACCTGATCCGGGTATTGCGTTGGTTATTCGCCATTCTGATTTTATTCAACATCGCCGTGCTCATGTGGGCGAGTTGGTATCGCGTTTCGCCGCTGCTGGAGGAGGGTCGTGTGCCCTTGCCACCGGTAAACGCTGATCGCATGGTTCCTCTGACATCGCCTGGCCTGAGCTTGCGTCCGCGCCCAGTGGTAAATAAAGCACCGCCCGCTGCCAGCGCCGTCGTGCCGGCAGCGCCTGTAGAAAAGCCACGCGCCTGTGTGAGCATAGGCCCGTTCGAAACCAGCGAGCTGGCAGAACAGGCCGGCAAGCGACTGGTGGAAGGCAAGCTTGCCTACACGCAACGCGTGGACGCCGACCGCATCGAATCGAGCTACTGGATTTATCTTGCCCCCCTGGCCA
>JANOTM010000221.1:0-3938 GCA_031416355.1 Gammaproteobacteria bacterium | reverse complement strand
CTGGGATTGGATATCCATCAATCACCCCAGGGGATCGCCGATCACATTTTAGCGCGCAGCGCGCGCCGTACCGACGATGCATTGGTGTTGGTGGGACGTTACACAGGATGAAGGCCATGAGAAAAAGCGAGCAGCCGATAGGGCCTTTATACGAGCAGGCCTTGCAGGAATGCCTAAGCGGGGCCGGGGAGTCGGCGTTGCGGCGTGCGTATGACTTAGGCCGAAAGTCCGTGGCTCAGGACCTGGGTATACTCGATCTGGTTTCGGTGCATGCCGAGGCATGTAAATCGCTTTTACGCAGGGCCGGTGTGGAGCAAGCGACTATCGGAAAAATCGAGAGCATGCACGGCTTCCTCATGGAAAGCCTGTCGCCGTTCGAGATTACCCATCGCAGTTTTCGTGAGTCCAATGCCGCGCTACACCGCCTTAACGAAACCCTGGAGGAGGAGACCAAGCGCATCGCCCACGTGCTGCACGACAACGCCACGCAGCTGCTGGCCGCGGTGCATATTGCTCTGGCAGACCTGCTGGATGAACTACCGCCTAATCTGGCCGAGCGTGTACAGGCGATACGTGGGCATCTGGACCAGATAGAATTGCAGCTGCGACGTTTGTCCCATGAGTTGCGTCCCGCTATCTTAGACGACCTGGGTCTGGTGCCGGCGTTGGAGTTTTTGGCCGCGGGTATAAGCAAACGCACCGGGTTGTCGATTACCGTCGAGGGCTCCACGAACGGTAGATTGCGCACACCTATTGAAATCACGATCTACCGTATCGCGCAGGAGGCCCTGGTCAACGCCGCCAAGCATGCCCACGCCAAACGTGCGCTGGTGCACGTTGCCCGCGATCCACATGGGATATCATGCGCTATTCGAGATAATGGTATCGGTTTTGACGCGCAAGAAGTGCAGGCCCGTAGTGGCGAGCGCGGTCTAGGTTTAACCGCCATCCGTGAGCGACTTAATGCCTTGGGTGGTGAACTGCATATTAATTCGTCGTCACAAACCGGCACTGAGTTGTTGATTACCATACCTTTGGAGGGCTAACCATGTCGATACGCGTTTTGCTTGCGGATGATCACGTAATCGTGCGCCAGGGCCTGCGCGCCCTGTTGGAAAAAGAAGGCATCATTGTGGTGGACGAAGTTGCCGATGGACGCCAAGCAGTACAATCGGTGCGCGACCATACCCCTGATATCGCAGTGCTCGACTTGGCAATGCCGCTGCTCAACGGCCTCGATGCGGCGCGCGAGATACTTAAATTGTCTTCCCGCACCAAACCGATTTTATTGACTATGTATACCGAAGATCACTATGTCCTAGAGGCCTTGCGTTCCGGCGTGCGCGGTTATGTTATGAAAAACCATTCGGGAGAGGATCTGGTACGTGCCATCAACCAAGTGGCACGCGGTGAGATCTATTTAAGTCCCGGTATCTCCGAGGTGGTGGTTCAGGCGTATCTGAACAAATCCGATTTTTCCGCCGACCCTTTGAGTGGTCGCGAACGCCAAGTGCTGCAATTGATCGCCGAAGGCAATACCACGAAAAAAATCGCCTCACTCCTGGGATTAAGCGTGCGCACCGCCGAATCCCATCGCAGCCGTATCATGGAGAAACTCGATATCCATGAAACCGCCGGGTTGGTGCGCTACGCTATCCGCCAGGGACTGGTTCAGGCTTAGTAGTATTTCCCGGGAAACATGTGGTCGATTCTTGAGTTAATCCAAGAGAATTATACCGGAATCTATTTATTAAATTGAGTATTTCTCCCTATCCCGCCTCCGTATTGCTGCCATTGTTGCCACCCTTGTAAGCGTTCATGCTTCACCTACATTATTGTTGAACCTCAACAAGGAGTTTAGGAATGGTGCCCACGGATACGAATGTTGTTGCCCTGCCGCATACCCCTGGAACCGGCCGTAGCAGGAAAGAGCCAGAGGCCCTGGCCATTGTGCACGACATTAACGAGCGCCAATCCATGGAGCAGGCCCGCACTTGGCTGTCCTTGCTGGTCGATTCCTGCAGCGATGCCATTATCGGGAAAACCCTGGATGGCATCATCGTTTCCTGGAATAACGCCGCGGAACGCCTATACGGTTATACCGCTACCGAAATGCTAGGGCGTCCCCTGTCCCTCCTGTTTCTCGGCGACAGTGCTGATGGTATTCAGCATCTAATGAAGCGTATCGCTGGCAATGAGTACATCGAACATTACGAAACCATGCACACCTGCAGCGACGGCAGACGCATTCATGTTTCCCTTACCATTTCTCCCATCAAGGACAAAACCGGCACCATTATCGGGGCCTCGACCATAGCGCGCGATATTACCGAGCGTAAACGCGCCGATGATCGGATACGTCATTTGGCATTGCACGATGCGCTTACAGGTTTGCCCAATCGGGTTTTATTCCGCGAACGGGTCAACGATGCCATTCGGCAGGCGCGCCGTACACAGCACCAGGTAGCGGTGCTGTTTATCGACCTTGATCATTTCAAAGGTATCAATGACACCCTAGGCCATCAAATCGGCGATCGCCTGCTGCAGCTGACTGCGTCCCGCCTGCGACGCTGCCTGCGCGAAGGTGATGGCGTGGCCCGCTTGGGTGGGGATGAGTTTGTCATTGACCTGCCTATGCTAACAAGTAGCAGCGATGCCATGTCTATTGCCCATAAGGTCTTAGAAGTGCTGAGTGAACCTTTTATGATCGATCAATATGCGCTGCATGCCAGTGCCAGCATAGGCATCGGGCTCTATCCCAACGACGGTCAGGATGTGGAGGCCCTGATGCATGCCGCCGATACGGCCATGTATCACGCCAAGAAGAAAGGTCGCAACAATTATCAGTTTTTGCGCAAAGCCTATACGCGTGCGCCCGCGATGAATCGTTGCGCAAGAATTACAACCGATAACCGATAATTGAATTTAACCATTGATGGATCGTTGTGCTGAAGTGCGAAAACACCTTACAGCCGGGACCCTAGGCTGAAGGATAAGGCCCCGAGCAAGTATAATGGGATATTACGTTTTAAAAATAAAGGAGCTTGCTGATGAACGACCTACATAGCCCAAAGCAAAATCATCTACTCGCGGCTCTGCCGGCGTCTGAATACGATCGCCTCGCGCCCCACTTGGCATTGGCTACGATGCCCCTGGGTCAAGTTCTACATGAGTCGGGTAGCCCGGTGAGCCATGTGTATTTCCCCACTACTTCCATTGTGTCCCTCCTATATGTTATGGAGGACGGTTCCACTTCCGAGACCGCAGTAGTGGGTAACGAGGGGATGATTGGTGTAGCCCTTTTTATGGGCGGCGACACCACGCCCAGCCAGGCGCTGGTGCAAAGCGCAGGATATGCCTATCGCATGAAAAAACAGCCGCTGAAAGAAGCGTTTGACCGGTCGGCGCCGTTGCGGCATATATTGCTGCGTTATACCCAGGCCTTGCTCACGCAGATGGCGCAGACGGCGGTCTGCAACCGTCATCATTCTTTAGATCAGCAGTTGTGCCGCCGGCTATTGCTGAACCTAGACCGCCTGCCATCGAACGATTTGGCCATGACCCAAGAATTGATGGCCAATATGCTGGGCGTACGACGTGAAGGTGTGACGGAAGCCGCGGGGAAATTGCGCAGCGCCGGTCTGATCAATTACAACCGCGGCCGCATTACCGTGTTGAATCGGCCAAAATTGGAGGACCGTAGTTGTGAATGCTACGCCGTGGTGAAAAAGGAATTTGACCGCTTACTTTCTGGTATAGGCGCGGGCTAACAATGTGTCGCAGCTGGTGGCTGCACATGCCACCAGCGTGCTAGGCTTTAGGGAACCTCTAAAAATTCAAATTTCCGTCATTCCCGCGAAAGCGGGAATCCAGAAGCTGCTGATTTATCATCTGTTTCAAAATTCTGGATTCCCGCTTTCGCGGGAATGACGAATTAT
>JANOTM010000220.1:0-3282 GCA_031416355.1 Gammaproteobacteria bacterium | reverse complement strand
TCAATGAGGCGCGCGAGCATAGCGTGCATGCGGTGGAATGGCTGGCCTCGTGGTCACCGGCCCTGGCGTGGCTTGCCGCCAACCATTATCTGGCGGAGGCCTATGCCGGGCGTGCATTGAGCGATGCCTTGGCCGCACCGGTATGGCGCGAACAGGACGGCCACTCTAATTGGCTACCGGCCGCGGCGCAGACGCTGTATGACGCCCAAGGCAATAGTGTGCGGCCGGGTCCAGCCATAGCGCACGCCAGCGGCGGCGACGCAGCACAGCCGGTGCGCATGCAGGTGGAGGCGGGATCGAGCGGCTTTCGCGCCACGCCCGAGATGGCACAACTGAGTCTGGCCCTGGCCCTGGGTCAGGCCGAGGTGTTACGAACCCGGGCGGTGGAGTACGCCGCGCAGCGCGTGCAGTTCCGCGGCGAGCTGCAAGACAGCGAAGGCCGCGACGGCATCGCGAAATTCGGCGGCGTAAAACACATGCTCGCCGGCATAGAGCAGGCGGTGGCGCTGTTGCAGTTGGCGCGCGACCGCTGCGAGCCCGAGCCCGCCAAGGTGCTGGCGCTAGTGCGCGAGCACATGGGGCCGTGGATGGACGCGGTGCCGTGGCTGGCCGGGCAGATTTTCGGCGGCATGGGCTATTCCGAGGAAGACATACTGGCGCCGCGCTACCGCGACGCCATGCTGTTCAGCCAGTGGCCGGGCGCACAGGAACTGGAAACGGAAGATCCGGATTTCAGCTGCCGGCTGGCGCAACAGGCATTGGAGCAATCGCGCTACGAGCAGGTGTATGCGCAGAATCTGTGGCGTGCGAGCGATAACCGTAGAAGAGTGCGCGCCTTGCCGCCACCCCAGGCCGAACCGGCGCGCACGAAAAAAATCCGTCACACCAAACCCCTGCCGTGGGACGCGCCCGCGAAGTTTGTTTATCACAGCGGCAGTTTTATCAATGGCCACTTGTTAACACCAGAACAAGTGCTTACAACAGAACATTATACGCGCGATCCACAGCTGCGCCAAACGCGCGCCGACGTACTGCGCCTGCTGCGCGGCGGTTTCCCGGTGCCACCTGGGCATCTTTCTTACGGGCGCTATATCGACGCGCTGCACGGCATGCCAGACACAGACATTGAGCGACTGCGCGAATTCAACGCCTTCGCCACCATAGTGCCGCAGGCCTTAGGCGGCAAAGGCTGGAACAAGGCGCAGTACTCGGTATTGACCAACCTCGGCATGGGCCACATGGACACCGCCTTCGGCTTATTGATCATGGCCAGCACCAGCATCGGCACCATGCCGGTGATACTCGGGCGCGACAAGGATTTACCGCGGCTCAGAAAAGAACTGACCGCGTGTCTCGCCGACCGAGCCGGTTGGCGCGCACTGCGCAGCGGCAGCCAACGCTTAGTCCGCATGCTGGAACACCCGGAACCCAAGCCCTTTCGCCGCGCCATGGAGCAATGGGGCAGGCATATACAAGGCATGTTTCTGTTTCCCGGTTCGACGCTGAAATATATCGCGCGGTCTTATCTGTTGCTGGTGCAACAGACCGTGGAGACGGCGAAGAGCCGCGACATGCAGGCACTGGCGGTCAAACTACGCGCCTGCGCGCGCGGATTGGACGACGTGCATCGCGTGTTGGTAGCCGAGCTGGACGATCTCGGCGCGCGCGAAAAGGCGCACGCACGCTTCCTCAGTTTTCTCGGCTGCGGCCAGATCAGCGCCTTTGCCCTGACTGAGCCCTCGGCCGGTTCCGATACCGGCGGCATACAGACGCGTGCGGTGCTGCGCGAGGTGGAGGCAGTCTATGACGGGACAGGATTTTATACGTTCATTCCGTTTGGCGGTTCCGAAACCCAGGTACTGCTGGACGCCCAACGCCTGATATTCATGGAGCGCACCGTATCCTATCGTCTGGCGGACGGCCGTGAAGGCGTGTTGGACGACAGCACCTGGAATATGGCCACCAATCAGGGACGGCGTGCCATACGTACCATGGATCAAGTGTATGCCTTCGACGACATAGGCACGGTGGTACATACCGGCGCCAAGAGCGTCTACCGGTATTGGGAATTGTCCGGCAACAAGATGTGGATCACCAACGGCTCGGTGGCCGACCGCTATAGCATTTACGCCCAGAGCGCGGACGGCGACATCGGTTTCATGTTGGAGCGGCGTTCGCAAGGCCTGCGCATCGGCCCCAATGAAAATAAGCTCGGCCAGCGCGCCTCGCCCACCAACGAATTGACACTAGACCGAGTGCGCGTGAGCGCCGATCAGGTGATCGGTTTCCGCGGCCATGGTCAAGTCAACGCCCTGGAGACCTTGAGTGTCGGCCGCGGTGGCCTGGTGATGAGTTGCGCCACCCTAGGCGAGCGCCTATTGCACGACTACGCCCACCTATGGCGCGGCAATCCGGCACTGTACGAGGCCGCGCAAGCGGAGTTGGACCGCATTCAGTCCTTGGCGGCGCGGCTGATAGGGCTGATGGATCGCGCCGATTTACAGCACGGCGATTTTCGCATCGAGGCCGCCCTGTCCAAGTATATCGCCTCGGAAGGCGTACACCGTATCCTCGGTTGGCTCGAGACCCTGCTCGGTCCGCAATCGGCGGCGCGCGAAGTGGTCATCGAGAAATGGCGGCGCGACATTCGTATCCTTAATATTTACGAAGGCACTAACGAGGTTCAGCGTTTTCTGGTGCTGAAAGACCTGCCTAACCTGCTGCGCGAACCCAGCATCGCGATCGGCGATAATGGTCAGTTGGAATCGGCGCTGCGCGTGTTCCGCGATTTTGCCGTGCCACGAGTGGCCGCGCTCGGCGCGCGCCTGTGGCAGAATCCGGATTTGCAGGTGCGCTGGTTTCCGGTGGTGGACTGGGCGGCCGATCTTTACAGTTGGTGCGCCTTGCATGCGCGTATGCGCGTGCTGGAAAAAAACGCCGATCCCGCGGACACTGAAAATCTGCGGCGCCTGCGCGCCGCCGAAAGCAGCCTGCTGGCGCATGTACAGCGGCGCGCGCAACAAGTGCGTGCCGGCTTTAGCGCCGGCGAAGACGGACGCGGTTATGTGTCCGACGCGAGTCTTGTCCTGGCCCGTACCGCTCTGGCGCGCACACCGCCGGCCGATCCTGGGCCGGTGGTGGTCGGCTCCGTGCGCGGCGATGTCGGCGTGGTGCTGCGCAGCCGTTTTGAATTAAACGCCGGCGGTCTCCAGTGGGCCGGTTGGCACAGCGCCGACGTGGGCGTGCTGGACCGGCTGTTGGCGTGGTCGCGCCACTGTCCGG
>JANOTM010000219.1:0-2812 GCA_031416355.1 Gammaproteobacteria bacterium | reverse complement strand
GCCGGGCAGGGTCTGTTATGCAATAATGTCTTGCATAACCGCACCGGATTTGCGGATGATGTGGACACGGGCCAGGTAAGGCTGATATACCGTGCCCGGTATTTTGACCGCATCGTTGGCACCTATTTAAATATGGCTCTTTAGATAGGGTGCTACCCATTAATCGAAATCTGATCCCGAAAAGCTTACAGGGCGCGACCATGCTTCATCTTAGCGAAATTCTTATGCAACACCACGACATTGAAACCTTCGAACAGCTGGTAACGGTGGTGCAACAGCGTGCCCAAGGAGGAGAGATTTTCTTCCGCATCGACGTGAAACCGCCGTATCCCGACACCCCGACCAACTGGGAAGACCGCATAGAGGCGGCATTCGTCGGCATCAGTTCCATCGATCCCGTGGGACGTACCCGCGACTGATTCGGGTTTCCTGAAGGATCCGTTCATCATATAGAAGAGAGTATTGCTGCGATGAAATATTTGAAAGAAGACCCCTCCATGATGGACATGGACAGTGGCGAAGACGCGCAGGAGTCCCTGGTGTTGCGCGCCCAGCGACTCGCTGTGATCGAGCAGAAAATCCTGGAACTGCCGGCGGGCTATGCCCCCACGCAGCGCGCTGCATTGCTACTGGAGGCGGGACAAGCGCTGATAGATCTAGAGCGCTTCCAAGAATCCTGGGATCGCGGTCGCGAGGCGTTCGATATCTACACCGCAGCTGAAGCCTGGGAAGGTGCAGTACTCGCCTGCGATATCCTATTTCTTGCAGACCAACCGGAATCCCTGGCGGCCCTAGGGCAGGGCATCTGGCTCGCAGTTACGTTTCCCGTGGACCCCGAACTCACAGTGGCTGTGTTGCAGCACGTAGTCGACGAAACGCCTGCTGATTCCGACGGCGCGGCAGTTGCGGCTGCTACCGCCCATTACGTGGTCGATATGCGCGCCGCTGAAGGCCCGCAACGGGAAAATCTCCTGTTCTACACCAACCAGATGCTCGCCACCGTGGCGCGGCGCCACAGCGAAGTCCTGGGCCAGCAGGACTTCGACCGCTGGTTCCGCAAACTGGAATTGCACGACCCGGCGCTGTTTCTGGCGCGCCTGCGCAATGTCGTAGACGTGCTGGTACAAGACGAATGGTGGATAGACCGCGATGCGCTACGCGAGAAATTACCGGTTAATTGAACATGTATTGGCAAGACGAAAAAAAGGAAAACCAACGCTACGTCGTTCCGGACGACGTCGTCGATATTTCCTACGACATCCGCTGCCGGACGCTGCCGGTGGACCATGCCTATGCACTACAGCAGGGTCTGCGTCACGCCTGTCCCTGGCTGGAACAAGAAGAAAGCGTGGGCGTACATTCGATCCACGTGGCGGAATCCGGTAATGGCTGGATGCGCCCGGAAAATGCCGCCGATCTCCTGCACCTCTCGCGCCGCACCAAACTTGTTCTACGTATCCCCAAGCAGCGCCTGGCCGATGCCGGGCAGCTGAGTGGAAAACAGCTGGACGTGGCGGGACACAGCCTGGATGTCGTGGAATCCAGCGTACGTCCCCTGAGCCCCCTGACTACCCTATTTGCACGCTATGTGGCGGCCGACGACAACGGCGACGATGAAGATGCTTTCATGCAGTCCGCGGCGCGCTTGCTCCAGGCCCTGGGTATCCAACCAAGGAAAATGCTCTGCGGGCTGGGGCGGACCATACGCACGCCGGAAAAATTAATTCGCACCCGCAGCCTCATGCTTGCTGACATGGACCGGGAAGATTCGGTAAAATTACAACAACAGGGTCTGGGCCCGTGGCGTCAGCTGGGCTGCGGCCTGTTTATACCGCACAAGGATCTCCATGAAGTCGGGCAAAAGCAAGAATGAACCGGTGCCGTCTGTGTGTGGTGCTTTTTTAACAACCGATAACATTCAATAAAGCTACGAGGGGTAAACGCCAATGACATATGAAGTAAAAGGAAAGACACTCGAAACCACCGCTACCGGTTATCTGGTCAACCAGGAAGACTGGGACAATGCCACCGCCGAGGAAATCGCCAAGCTGGATGGGCTTACCCTGACCCAAGCCCATTGGGACATCATCGAGTATCTGCGTGACATGTATTTCAATCACAATGGCGAGCTGCCTAACAACCGGCACATACTCAAGGCGATGCAGGACAAATGGCCAGACAAAAAGGTCGATCAGAAAACCCTGTTCGATCTGTTTCCGGGCAACCCCTCCAAACAGGCCGGCAAGATCGCCGGTCTGCCGGAGAGCATGCGTAAGGGGGGGTATTGATAAACCCAGGTGCGAGGAGCAAGTAACAAG
The DNA here is from genome assembly GCA_031416355.1 of Gammaproteobacteria bacterium. Taxonomy (GTDB): domain Bacteria; phylum Pseudomonadota; class Gammaproteobacteria; order Acidiferrobacterales; family UBA6901; genus JANNJF01. The sequence continues at coordinate 494 of JANOTM010000219.1, read as the reverse complement.
TAGCGAGTAAAATCAAGTTATCGTGCTTTGTTACTTGCAACTTGTTTACTTGCTACTGCCTTAAATGTATAAAACCCTCGTTGACTGTCAGGCGCTGGCGCTGCATCTGAACGACCCCGATTGGGTAGTGGTGGATTGCCGTTTTATGTTGAGCAAGCCGGAAGCGGGGTATAAGGCATATTTGGCAAGCCACATTCCGGGGGCGCGCTATGCGCACCTGAACAATGATCTGTCTTCGCCCCCCGCAACGAGTAGCGGACGTCACCCTTTGCCGGATCCGGAACGGCTTGCGGAAAAACTCGGTCTTTGGGGTATAAGCCGCGACACCCAAGTGGTGGCTTATGACGATAGTTTCGGTGCCATGGCGGTACGCCTCTGGTGGCTGTTGCGCTGGCTAGGCCATTCCGGAGTGGCGCTGCTCGATGGCGGTTTGCCCGCGTGGCAGCGCGCTGGGTACTCTCTGACCCAAAATCTGCCCGCTATAACCCCCGCGC
>JANOTM010000218.1:0-7459 GCA_031416355.1 Gammaproteobacteria bacterium | reverse complement strand
AGCCTATTAGGACTGCAAATGGCATTAAGACCGCAGATCTGGCCGATGCCTTGATCGGGAACAAAGCAAAAATGGTTGCGCGCGACAAGAATCAGGCCTACGAGGGTACCTATACCTTCGATCGGGCTGCGCTGCAGATAGGGGGGACGAAAACTCCATAAGAGTGGAATCGGAATGTTCTTCGTAGTTCTAGGCCGGTAACGTCCTACGCACAAACCGTGGCGACTTCGGCCTTGCAATGCAAATACTCTAAGTGGGTTCTATCGATCGTATATGGCGGCTGACCGCAAGCCGCGAACCCAGCCAACCCAGGCCCGCGCCTCCCAATAGGAGCCACAGGGCATTTTCCAGCCCCAAGCCCCCCAATTCGAAGCGACTGCCATAGAGACCGGCCAAGTCCTGTACCGGTCCTGAGAGCAGCAGGAGTCCTAGGGTTACCAGTAGCCAGGCCACCACGGCGCCAAAGAATCCCTGGAGCAGGCCCGCGTACAGAAACGGCCGGCGGATAAAGGCATCGGTACCCCCGATCAGCTTGATAACCTCGATTTCGCTGCGCCGGTTGAGTATCGCCAGGCGTATGGTGTTGCCGATAATGAGCAGCACCGCCAAGGCCAGCAGGCCGGCCAGGATCAACACGCCGCGTTGGGCCAGGGTCAGCATGGCGTGTAGGCGCTTGATCCATTCGAGATCGAGTTGGGCGAGATCGACGTCGGGCAGGCGCGACAGGGTCTGAACCAGGGTCTGTGCCTGATTCGGGGTGCTCATATCGGCGGTGGGGCGTACTACCAGCACTGGCGGCAGAGGATTACTATCGAGCACGTCCAACGCATCGCCAAAACCGGATAAACGCTTGAATTCCGTCAGTGCTTGGGCGCGGGAAATATATTGCACCGCCGCTACCTCCGGCATGCTGCGAACCTTGTCCACGAGGGCGCTGGCGGCACGCTCCGAGGTGTCGTGTTTCAGAAATAGGGAAATCTGCACACCCGCGTCCCAGCCGTGGCTGGCGCGTTGCAGGTTGTCGAATAATACATACAGGCCGGCGGGCAGGGCCAGGGTGATGCCGATGACGGCCAGTGTCATGAGCGTCGTCAGGGGCGTGCGCGCCAATTGCCCGATGCTGAAAAAAAACACCTGGGCATGGCGCAGAAAATAGTTTTTCATGCGGCCGTTACCGCGCTATCGTGTATCAGTTCACCGTCTTTCAGACGCAGCGCGCGTTTACGCAAGCGCTGGATCTGGCGCAGGTCGTGGGTGGCGATGAGCACACTGACCCCGTGCTGGTGGAATTCATGGAACAGATCGATGATGCCATCGGCGCGCTCCGCGTCCAGATTGCCGGTGGGTTCGTCCGCTAGCAACAGCGGCGGCTTGTTCACCACGGCGCGGGCAATGCCGACGCGTTGCTGTTCGCCGCCGGAAAGTGTAATGGGAAAGGCCTTTTCCTTGTTGAGCAGGCCGACTTTATCCAGCGCCGCGCGCACGCGCCGCCCGATCTCCTGTTGCCGTACGCCGGAAACAATGAGCGGCAGGGCGACGTTGTCGAACACGGTACGATCGTACAAAAGCTTATTGTCTTGAAACACCATGCCGATGTCGCGCCGGAAATAGGGAATACCGCGCCGCGGCATGCGCCCCAGATTTTTATTATTGATTAATATCTGTCCGCGGGTTGCATGCTCGATAAGGGTGATGAGTTTAAGCAAAGTACTCTTGCCGGCGCCGGAATGGCCGGTGATAAACGCCATTTCCCCCGCTTGTACTTCGAAGCTGATGTTCTTCAAGACATCGGCGCCGCCGGGATAGCGTTTTGAGACGTTATTGAGCTGGATCATAGCGCTACAGTAACAGAGTGGGGTGAGAAGAAAATAGCTAGGGGCCGGCGGCCGGCAGCACCGCATCTACGAACGCCTGGGCCTCGAAGGTTTGCAGATCGTCTATACCTTCTCCTAGGCCGATGTAACGTATGGGTAGCGCCGCCTTTTGCGCCATGGCGAAAAGTATGCCGCCCTTGGCGGTGCCGTCGAGCTTGGTGAGGCACAGGCCGGTGACGCCCACCGCGGCGTGAAAGTGTTGCAACTGTGCAAGCGCGTTCTGGCCGGTGCCGGCATCCAGTACCAGCAGCACCTCCTGGGGCGCGTCCGCATCGAATCGACCGATAATGCGGCGGATTTTCTTGAGCTCGTCCATGAGCCCAGTCTGGGTATGCAAACGCCCGGCGGTGTCGACGATGAGCACATCGATCTTGCGCGCGGCCGCGGCTTGCATGGCGTCATGGGCCACCGCCGCCGCGTCGCCGCCGCCGGTGAGGGCGAAGACGGGCACGTCATTGCGCCGGCCCCAAGCCTGAAGTTGCTCTACCGCGGCTGCCCGAAAGGTGTCCCCAGCGGCGAGCATCACGCTGAGCCCTTGAGATTTGAAACGATGCGCTAGTTTGCCTATGGTGGTGGTTTTACCGGCGCCGTTGACGCCCACTACCATGACGACAAACGGTCGGGCGCCGCGGGCGACAACCAAGGGTCGGACGCAGGGAGTGAGTAAGTCCAACATACTCTGCCTTAGGGCGGTGTAAAATTCCACGCTATCGTGAGTATGACCATGCCGCATTTGCTCCTGGGCCTGTTGCAGCAGCATACGGGTGGCGTCTAGCCCTACGTCGGCGCTGAGCAGTAGGGTTTCCACGTCCTCCAGCAGTGCCGCATCCAGCGGTCGGTGTACACCCATCAAGGTGGCGAGACCCCGTCCCAAATTGCGACGGGTGGCATCCAGGCGGTCGGCCCAGCGCGCAAGTACCCCGCCGGCCATCTTGGCTTCGGAGGGGGGATTTTTATCGGGATTCTTTCCAAATAAGGACATGGGCATTACATGCGGTTAGACGATGGGTTATCCTATCACCCGTTTCCCCCTTTATTAAAGAAAGGACAGCGTAATGTTACAGATGCGGATCGGAGCGCCGTTGCTCGGCCTCCTGCTGGCGGCGTGCAGTCAGGTTCATGAGACCACCCTGGATAACGGGCTCAAGGTAATAGTGAAGGAGGATCACCGTTCCCCGGTCGTGGTCTCCCAGATATGGTACAAGGTCGGCGCCAGCAGCGAGCCCAAGGGCCAGACCGGTATCTCCCATGTATTGGAACACATGATGTTCAAGGGCACGCCGCAGCATAAACCCGGCGAGTTTTCGCGCATTATCGCCGATAATGGGGGCCGCGATAATGCCTTTACCGGCCGCGATTATACCGCTTACTTCCAACAGTTGGAGAAGTCGCGCTTGGCGGTGAGCTTTGAACTCGAGGCCGACCGCATGCAGGGCCTGTTGTTACAGGAAGCGGAGTTCCGCAAGGAAATCCAGGTGGTCATGGAAGAGCGCCGTCTGCGCACCGACGACGAACCAGAGGCTCAGCTATACGAAAAATTCATGGCCACTGCTTATGAAGTGCACCCCTACAAGGAGCCGATTATCGGCTCCGTGGCCGATCTAAAACGCCTCACGGTAGACGATCTGCGCGCCTGGTATCGCCGTTGGTATGTGCCGAACAATGCCACCCTGGTGGTGGTAGGCGACGTGCGTCCGACCGAGGTATTTGCGCTAGCACGGCGCTATTTCGGCGCCATCAAACGCGGCGAGATCGCACGTGTGGACATACCCGCGGAACCGCAACAAAAACAACTGCGGCGCATGCGCCTGGCGCTGCCGGCGGAACTACCGCACCTGATGATGGCCTATCATGTACCCCAGATCCGCGACCTGGGAGAGTGGGAGCCGTATGCGCTGCAGGTACTCACCGGCGTGCTGGACGGAGGCGAGAGCGCACGCTTTGCCAAAGAGCTGGTACGCGGCGGACAGATTGCCGCCGGCATCAATACCGACTACAGCCCGCATGCGCCCTATCCGGTCTTGCTGCAGTTCAGCGCTACACCGGCCCAGGGACACACTGTGGCCGATGTGGAGCAAGCGATACGCGCACAGATTGAGCGTATTAAAGCCGAACCCATCAGTGAGGCCGAACTTCGGCGCGTTAAAGCGCAGGTGGTGGCGGGCGATGTGTTTGCCCGCGACTCGGTGTTTTACCAGGCCATGCGTATCGGCATGTTGGAAACCATCGGCCTGGATTGGAGCCTGATCGACAAATCCCTAGCGCGTATCCGTGGCGTCACCCGGCAGCAGGTCCAGCAGGTGGCGCAAAAATATCTCAACGAGGACAACCTGACCATCGGGGTGCTCGACCCTTTACCTCTCAATGGTCACAAAAAACCCGCGAGCGCACCCCTCGGAGGCGGACATGTTCGTTAATAGTTTTCTGCGCCGGTGTACGGCCCTGGTTACCGGACTGGTGATGTTGTTGGGCGGTACGCTCGCCGCCCATGCCAGCCCGAGAATCAAGCACTGGAATCTGGATAACGGCGCACGCGTATTGTTCGTTGAAAGCCATGAAATCCCCATGGTCCAAATCACGGCGGTGTTCGATGCCGGCGCCGCCCGTGATACCAGCGACAAGAGCGGGTTGGCCACGCTTACCAATCGCTTGCTGCGCGAGGGCGCAGGCGGACTCAATGCCGATCAAATTGCCGATGCCTTCGAGGACAAGGGTGCGGAGTTCGGTGCTGATTCCCAGCGTGACATGGCCATCGCCAGTCTGCGCAGCTTATCCGACCGCGAACTACTCACGCCGTCGGTAAAGCTGTTTGCGCAGCTGCTCATGGCGCCGTCCTTTCCTCAGGCCAGTTTGGAGCGTGAACGCCAGCGCGCCCTTATCGGCTTACAACAAAGCGCGCAATCGCCGGCCGACGTGGCGAGTAAGGCGTTTTACCGCGCACTCTATGCCGATCATCCCTACGCCCATCAGCCCGAGGGCAGCGTGACCGGTCTCAAGGCCATCGTACGCGATGACCTTATTGCCTTTCACGGTCGTCGCTATGTGGGCGCCAATGCGGTGCTGGCGATCGTGGGCGATGTCAGCGTGCGTGAGGCGCGCCGCATCGCGCGCCATGTCTTGGGTGGCCTGCCGGCGGGCGAGCATGCGCCGGCGCTACCGCCGATACCCGAAGCGACTGCCGGCGCCAAGCCGCTACGCATCTCGTTTCCATCGTCGCAGTCGCATATCTTGGTGGGCACGCCCGGTATAGCGCGACCCGATCCGGATTATTTTCCACTGTATGTCGGCAATCACATACTCGGCGGCAGCGGTCTGGTGTCGCGCCTGTCGGAGGAAGTCAGGGAAAAGCGCGGTCTAGCCTATAGTGCTTACAGTTATTTTACTCCCATGCGCGAACGCGGACCCTTTTTCATGGGCCTGCAAACGCGCAACGATCAAAGCGCGCGCGCCTTGCAGGTCATGCGCGAGACCCTGGAGAAATTCGTCACCAACGGGCCCACGGAAAAAGAACTGGAGGCCGCCAAGAAGAACCTGACGGGCGGATTCCCGTTGCGTCTCGACAGCAATAGCAAGATCGCCGATAACCTGGCCGTTATCGGCTTCTACGGGTTGCCGCTGGATTACCTCGATACTTATATATCGCGCGTGGAAGCGGTAACCGTTACACAAGTACACGAGGCGTTTCTGCGGCGCATACAGCCGTCGCGCATGGTGACGGTGATCGTGGGTGGCGCCGGGCGCTAAGCGACCCGGCGCGGTGCCGGGCCTTAAAGGCAAGCTGCGCATCATAGGCGGGACCTGGCGTAGTCGTGTGCTGAGTTTCCCTGAACGTGCCGGCCTGCGGCCGACCCCGGATCGGGTGCGCGAGACCCTGTTCAATTGGTTGCAACCCTGGATGCCAGGGGCGGAGTGTCTCGATTTATTCGCCGGCAGCGGTGCCTTGGGTATTGAATCACTGTCGCGCGGTGCGCACTCGGTGGTGCTGGTGGAGAGCGACGCGGTGAGTGCCCAGGCCTTGCGCGCCAATCTGGACCTGCTCGCCGCCCACGCCGCACAGTTAGTGCATACTGACGCGTGCGCCTTTTTGCAGGGTACGGCGCACCCCTTCGATATTGTCTTTCTCGACCCGCCGTATCAGGGCGGCTTGCTGGCCGAGTGTTGTGCGCGGCTGGAGGCGGGCGGCTGGGTCCGGCCTCATGGATTAATTTACCTGGAGGCCGCCGGCGATCAACCGCTGCCATTGCCAGCGGCGTGGACCTTGTTACGTAGCAAGCGCGCCGGTCAGGTGGGTTATTATTTAGCGCAAAATACCGGGTAAGACACCCACTCCTATGCTCAATGAGGTAACGCCTATGCAGGTCATCGCGCTGTATCCCGGTACCTTCGATCCCATCACCAGCGGACACAACGACTTGGTGCGACGTGCGGTGCACGTGTTTGATAAGGTCATCGTGGCGGTGGCCGCCAATCCGGCCAAGCGCCCTATGTTCTCTCTGACCGAGCGAGTAGATCTCGCTACCCGGGTATTGGCGGATATTCCCGGCGCCAGCGTGGTGGGGTTCGATAACTTGTTGATCCAGTGCGTGCGCCAACACAATGCCAGGGTCATACTGCGCGGCCTACGGGCGGTATCGGATTTCGAATTCGAATTCCAGCTGGCAGGCATGAATCGGCGCCTGGACCCGGAGATCGAGACCGTGTTCATGACCCCGTCGGAGCGCGAAACCTTTGTTTCCGCATCATTAGTCAAGGAAATCGCCACCTTAGGCGGGGATGTGACGGAATTCGTGCACCCCCTAGTGAAGGCTGCGCTTATGGACAAAATACGCTAGTATTATAGTCAGGTATTCATGTACTACTTAGGGCTTAAAGATGTCTCTACTCATTACTGATGAATGTATCAACTGCGACGTGTGCGAACCGGAATGTCCCAATGGCGCCATTACCCAGGGTGTCGAGATCTATGTCATAGACCCAAAACTCTGTACTGAATGCGTCGGTCATTTCGAAACATCCCAGTGTATCGAGGTCTGCCCAGTGGATTGCATTATTAATGATCCGGAAGTGGTGGAAAGCCGCGACCAGCTGTACGCAAAATACATCGAACTGACCCGCAAGACCGGCTGATCACCAGGCTACTCCCTAAAAAGGCGGCTATGGCCGCCTTTTCTTATGGGGCAGTATCTCCCTAAACGCGGTGTAGGGCTTTGCCGAATAGCTTGCCACAAAAACTCGACATCCCGTCATTTCCGCGCAAGCGGGAATCCAGCGGTTTTTGCAGGCTTCCTGGATTCCCGCTTGCGCGGGAATGACGAAAAATTCTGACATTGCACTTTTATAGTCACTGACCCGACCGCTAAATAGTGCGTACCGCTTTTCTCCCTCTCCCTCCGGGAGACGACTGCATGGATGCAGGAGGTAGAGCAACGCCGGGAGCGGTTGCCGAGGGCCGGGGTGAGGGCAAACCACGGCAAAACCGGCCCTCATCCTCGGCAATTGCTCCCTGCATTGCCCTACCTCCGGCATCCATGCCGTCGTGTCCTTCTCCCGGAGGGAGAAGGGACTGTGTAGCAGGCGGTGTGCAC
>JANOTM010000217.1:0-1859 GCA_031416355.1 Gammaproteobacteria bacterium | reverse complement strand
GTTTTTGCGCGGCGAGCGATAGGAGGCCCTTCTTTGGGTACTTTCTTGTGGCGACAAGAAAGTACCTCGCCCGCGATGCACAGGGATGTGCGAGTGCCGCGGGAGGCAGGACTCCAGGGATGGAGGAGGTAGGGCCGCGCCGGGAGCAGCGGCCGAGGACGCCGGAAGCGGCCGATGCACAGGGATGTGCGAGTGCCGCGGAGCGCATGGATGCGCGCGAGCGGCCGGGGCGGGACCCGCAAGTAGCTTTTAAAGCCGCGCGCTAGCGCGGCACAACCAACGGGACTGCGAGTTCAGCGCTCGATAGTGTAAAGAAGATCGGCGCCGCTGTGGGTGCCGGTCTCGCTCTGGAACTGCCAGTTTTTGTTCAGACGATAGCGCAGGCGAAAGGTATTAACCGGCTCCAGCAATCCTATGCCGTAGTTGATATACAGGCGTGGCGATAAATAGGTACCGATGGCGAGCGCCGTGTCTTGCGGTTTGCTGCCGGTTTGAATGCTGATGTCTTCGATGCCAAACACCTGTCCGATCTTTTTTGCCAGCAATTCGCCACCGCTAAAGCCGAGGGAGGCGGCGGCCTGGTAAAGTAATTCACCATCGGCGCCGGCGGACAGGTCTGCCGGCCGGCCGAGTATAAGGTAAGACAGGATATCGGTCTCGCCCATGGTGGGTTCCGAGAAGAGGGTCAACTGCGGCGATTTGAGCGTGCCGCGCGCCAGCACACCGGCGAGCACTTCACCGGTACGCCGCACCGCGCGCATGTCCAGCCCCGGATCGCTGAGCGGACTACCGGAGAAGATGAGGCGTCCGCGTTCTATAGTAAGGTCCTGCCGATAAACCGTGTATTTGCCCTTGACCACGTGCAGTTCACCGAGGCCGGTGGTGGGCTTGTCGGGCACGTCGGTGGCGACGATGCTGCCGGCCACGTCCACGTTGAAATTAAAACCGGAGAAATGGATTTTTTCGCCCAAGTTGAGTTGCACGCGGCTGTAGATTTTCCACTTTGCCATGGGCATGGGCAGGTCGTCTTCGCCGACTGTCACGACGTCCGCCGACGCCAGCGTGGCGTGGGTGATGTCCTTGGGTTCGATGCGTGCCTCGGGGATATGGATGTTGCCGTCCACGCGCAGGATGCGTGGCCGCGCCTCCAGCTTGAGGTCGGGCGTAGCCAGCAGGAATACCTCGGGTGTGTTGGCCACCTCCAGGTCTTGGCCGTGCAGACGCAGGGCCGCCGACCAGGCGTTGTCGTCGTGTAGATCCAGGGCGCCATCCAGATTCAGCACACCTTTACCGGAGTGTACCCGGCCCTGGAGCTTGAGTGTCTCACTGCCATCGCCGCTCACCGTCAGCCGTGCGTCGCGTAGTCGAATACCGAGGCGCGGAATATCGGCGCCGCCGTCATTCAGGGTCAGCTTTCCGCTGACACGGGGATGTTGCAAGGTTCCGCTCACACGCCAGTCACCCGTGAGGGTGCCGCGGGTTTGATAGAACTGGGGGAAAAATAACGCCAATGTGGATAGATCGTGGAAGGCTGCCTTGATCTCGCCGCGCACCGATGCATCGGTCCCGGCAGGCGCGGGCTTTACTGGTAACGGAAACGCCAACTCCGCGTTCAGCCATCCCTGATCGTCCAGTTTCAATGCCAGACGCGTCTGCGCGCGCCCATCTTGCATACGCATATGCGCCTGGGCACCGGCATAGGCTACCTGTATCTGGGTGTCACCGCTGGCGGGATAACGCACACTGCCGGGAGAAAATACCACCTCGGCGTTGCCCGTTATTTTTTCTTGGGCATCGGCACGTGCGATGACATCCGCATCCACCATGCCCGATAGGCCGATATCTGCCAGAAACAGGGG
>JANOTM010000216.1:0-10735 GCA_031416355.1 Gammaproteobacteria bacterium | reverse complement strand
GGCCGCTCTCGCGCATCCCTGCGCTCCGCGGCATTTGTACTTCCTGTATATCACAGCGCCCCGGTGGGGCGAGGAGCACAGGGGACCGGGCGTGTTTTTCGCCCGGCGAGCGATAGGAGGCCCTTCTTTGGTAACTTTCTTGTGGCGACAAGAAAGTTACCCGCCCGCGGGGCGGGACCCGCTAGTAGATTTGAGGGCCGCGCGGTGGCGCGTACAATCAAGAAAAAAATACTATGCGCCCGTTGGCACCAATGCCGCATGCAAAGCCCGCTTCCATCGCCCATACCGTGCACGCAAGCCAGGATTTTCCGCAGGACTAAACCACACTCCAGGCGCCGGTTCCGGCCAGTGGGAGGGACAAGCAGCAAGCAACCAGGCGGTACCGCGCGCCGTGGCCTCATATACCTGCGGACGATACACTGGCAAACCACTAAGATCCGCAATCCGGGTGCAGAGTCCAGCATAAGCGGTGAGGCCCCCACTTACGCGCAGCGCGTGCAGCGCCGGGGCTAGTCGTGCGAACTCCTCTAAATTGGCTTGTAACAGAAACACAATACTTTCCAACACCGCCACCGCTTGTTGCCACGGGGCGCCGACACCGATAAAACGTGACTCCACAAAGGGCGCCCAGTAGGGCGAACCGATGCCCGCTACACCGTTAATGAAAAGCGGCGGTTCCTCTGTCCGTTGCAGCCATGCCGACATCTGCAGTTCTATATCCGGCAAGCCTACTCGCTCCTGCAACCAAACGAGCGCACTGCCAGCGCCGTTCACGGTGCCTTCGATGACATACGTCACAGCGTCTGCATCCTGCAACACCACGCCGGACAACAAGCCCTGGGCCTGGCCGGGATAGCGACTGGAGATGCGCTGAACAAACGCCCCAGTACCTATGTTGATATAGGCACTATCGGCCTGCGGCTGTCCATGCGAGAACAAGGCGGCGGACTGATCGCCGGTGACGATATGCAAGGGGATGGCGCGGCCGGGCGCGGCCAGCATCCCGAAGCCGTGGCGCGTGGGCACACAGCGCGGCAGACACGCGCCGGGTATGCCGAATAAATCCAGCAGCGCCGCATCCCAGTTCAGGGTCTCCAGATTCCACAGCAAGGTACGTGCGGCGTTCGCCGGGTCGATTAAAAGGGCGCGTTCGCGTGTCAGACGAAAAACCAGAAATGCCGCCAGCGGTCCGAACGCCAGATAGGCACCGGCGTGCGCCTCGCGCACCGCGGGCAGATGATCCAGACACCAGCGCAGCTTGCTCGCACCGTAATGCGCGGACAAAAACAGGCCAGTGGTCTTGTGTATCGCGTCAGCGTGCGCGGAAAATTGACTCAACCATGCATGGGCACGCCGATCCTGCCAGCTGATGACGGGCGAGAGCGCTGCACCGTTGCGTTTGTCCCAGCACACGATGCTGGAACGCTGGGTAGCAAGCCCGGCATTCATCACGTGGTCGCGGCGTGTACCTAGGGCATGGAGTACCTCGCCCATGGCAGCTTGTATCGAGGCCACGAGTTCTTCCGGGTCTTGCTCCACCCAATCCGGCGTCGGATGCAGGGTCCGTACTTCGCGCATGGCCTGGGCCACCACCGACCCGTGATCGTCGAAGACCAAGGCGCGACTGGCGTGCCCGCCCTGGTCTAGCGCTAAATAGAGCTCGGTTTTCTTTACGGCCCCCACCGCAGACACGGGCATGGCGGGTTAAACCAGCCCGTCGATATATGCCGACCAATCGTAGTCGCCGGCGCCGCTCACCAGAAACCACGGATTGAGCAGCGAGGGTTTATTGTAAGCCAGGGGTTGGCCGCCCATGTCCGTTACCTGCCCGCCGGCCGCTTGCACGATACAGTCGGCGGCGGCGGTATCCCATTCGGAAGTAGGACCGAGACGCGGATAGACGTGGGCCGCGCCCTCCGCCACCAGACACAGCTTGAGCGAGCTGCCCATGCTCGCGGTTTCATAGGCGCCCTCGCGCGCCTCCAGGCGCGCCAGAAACGTATCGAGCTGATCGCCGCGATGGGAACGGCTTGCGACCACCGTAGCCTTGCCTCCACCGTAGCGCGCAGCGTGTATCGATTTGCGCGCGCCGGTGGCGGTCTGTTTGAACGCGCCGCGACCGGCGCAGGCCAGGTAAGCGACGGCGCTAACCGGTACATACACCACCCCCAGCAGCGGCCGGCCGTTTTCGATCAGCGCGATGTTGACGGTAAACTCACCGTTGCGATGGATAAATTCCTTGGTGCCATCTAAAGGGTCCACTAACCAAAAGGTGTTCCAGCGCGCGCGCTGCGCATAATCGATGTGCGCGGATTCCTCGGACAGCATGGGAATGTCCGGCGTGAGCCGGGCGAGGCGCGTGCCGATCAGTGTGTGCGCGGCTGCGTCGGCATCAGTCAAGGGTGAACCATCGTTCTTGCTGGTGACGGTGTAATCGCGTTTATATACGTCGAGGATACGATGGCCGGCCTCGGTGGCGATGGCGAGGATATCTTCCAAATATTTACAGTAGTCCTGTGTTTGCACTCTCTCTCCCTCTGCCTCAGATTGAATACGTAAGCTTGTAATTCAGCCATCCTCTGAATTCAACAGCTCGCGCACTATGAACAAGGCCGCAATCGAACGCGCCTCGGTGCATTCTCCCAGGGCGCATAATTCATTCAACCGGTCTAGGGACCACGGAACTACCTCTATAGGCTCTGGCTCGTCACCACTGCGCTTTTCTTCATAAAGATCCTGGGCCAACAACACGTGGGTCACGTGGCTGAAGTATCCCGGCGCCAAGGTCATGGATTTAATGAGGCGCATGCGGCGCGCACCGTAGCCGATTTCCTCCATGATCTCGCGGTTGGCGGCATCCTCGGGTATCTCGCCGGCCTCCATCCTGCCTTTGGGCAGGGCCAATTCGTAGCGCTCGACACCGGCGGCGTATTCGCGGATCATGAGCACTGTATCGCGGTCGCGCATAGGCACCACCAGTACCGCGCCGTTACTGGAACTGCGCAGCCGTTCCCACTGCACATTCACTCCGTTGGGAAATTGCACATCGATGCGCTCGATGCGAAACAGGTGGGTATGGGCGATGGTTAACGCGTTGGTGACGCGTGGTTTTTCGGTCATGGTGCGCGGCTACGTGAAAAACCTAGAGTAACTTTTTTGCCATGGAAAAAATACTCCCCATGTGCACATCCCCCAGCGCTGGGTTGGGAACACAATGTATTCTATACTCGGAACAAGGCAACTATTGGGGTAGCTAGTCATGATCATTGTCCAAGAAGAAAAAGGCCTGCTCAAAGCGGACATCTATGCAGAACTCACCCTGGCGGATTACCGCGAGCTGGAACTGGCCATCGTCAGTAAACTCAAGGCACAGCGCAAGCTGAATCTGTTGCTGGATCTGCGCAACATGGCCGGATTCACCTTAGATGTGGTGTGGGAGGATATCAAGTTTACCCGCAGTCATCCCCACGATTTCGCGCGCATCGCCGTGATTGCTGACGATCAATGGACGCCGTGGCTGAGCTGGCTGGGTACGGCGTTTACCGACGCCGACACTAAAATCTTTTCCGATCCCGTCACTGCCGAGACCTGGGCGCACGGGCGTTAGCAGGCTGTTGAAAAACAGCCTGCGCGCGGCACAGGGAAGTGCCGCCATTTTTCAAACACGCCGTAGGTGTTTGAAAAATGAAGCAAAACGCCCCTTGGCACTTAAGGCGCACTTTTCGTTTTGCGAGTTGACAAGGTCCCCGTAGGGGAAAAGCCCATCCATGGGCTTTTTCAACAACCTGCTAGACCTCTATCACCGCGCTGATTTGTGGATTTTCCTCGCGCCTTGTTTGTCGCTCTCGCGCCTACGCCACCACAACCAAACACCACTCACGGCGAGCACGATAAACGCCAGTGCAGCAGCATCCATGAGCCAATACCCCCAACTGCCCAGGATACGGCCGTTGTGCAGATCGCGGACCACCTGTTCCATGCTTAGCATCTGGTTACGGTAAAGCTGCTGGATGCCCGCTTTGAGTTCTTCCGGCGCCGCCGCCGGTGACGCCCAGCGCACTTTTTGGCTGCGCACCGCTTGCCAGCGCACGAATTCCTTATCGGCACGATATTGTACCTGCGGGCCGCGCACCACTAATTGGCCGTCCAGCTCGCCGATGGCGTCTATGTCGCGCGGTAATCCCTGCAGGGTGCGCAATTGTTCTACGATGTTTCCCTGGCGGTCCAGTAACAAGAGCATGTCCGCCAGGGCAATGGCAACGCCGTCTTCCAGAGCAACGGCGCCTATCATTTTGCCATAACGTCCATCAATCTGTTTTTTGTCGTAATAGAGTTGGTCGCCAATCTGCGTGATCCAGCTGTGTCCCACTGAGTAGCTGGCGGTGTCGGCCGGGGCGGTCATGCCATACCACGATAGTAATGCGCCGGAATTTACATAACGCTCACCCAGCCCCAATTCGTGGGTATGGTTGATGAGTATGCCGGTAATGGCCAACACCAGTATAAATACAGCGCTGATCATGCCTACCAGGCGGTGCCATAGTGCTACAGCTTTAATCGAGACCGTTACCGGCGAAGGTTTTTTCTTAAGTGCCAAACGGACTTCTCCGGTGTAGATACAAGGCCATGCGGGTGAGTCTGGTAAGGGCGTTTACCGACAGGGTGGCGCCGGAGATGCCATCTATGCGTTTGTCCAAGTCCGTGGAAGCACTTAGCCCGGCGCCTTTAAACTGATCGGTAAAAAACCCATGGCGTACTTCGTCGCCCCGGGTTTCCCGGTATTCCAGAATCTTTACTAAGGTGACTTTGCCCGACGTTACCACGATGCCGGTGGTGATGGGCTCTTCCTTGCCGATTTCATCCAATATCCATACCGTTTTCCCCGGCACGCCCCAATAGCGTATGCGCCGCGCCTTATAAGGATGACCGAGTATTTTTGTGATGTCTGCTTGCAGGTCGTCGGTCAACCACAACACCTCGGCCTTGGGCACCTTGCCCGCGAACACTTCGCTCACGAAAGCGTCGCTATGCTGATACACCCCGCGGCCGTATCCGGCCACGGGGTTGAACAACATCATCGCAGTAGCGCTAATGGCTATCAGATTCAACACCGATCTTGTAAGTTTCATGGGCTCTTGGGCCAAGTATGGCGCCTGATTAAAACATATAGCCTACACCAAGATTAACGCCATCATACTCGTTTACGCTGGCCAGGGGCGCCTTCTGATTTTGGATGTCGGCCTTGATAACTACTTGGGAATGCGGCCAATAATTGACACCCACGACGATCTCGCGCATGTCGCTGTCAATAGTATCGTGGGCCTGGGTGTCCCACTTGCTGTAGCGCGTAAACACACCCCATTGTTTACCGAAACGCAGCGCCGGTTCTACATAGTAGCCGTACTGCTTGTCGGCGCCGGCGGCGGCGGGCCCGGAACCGGCCAAATCCCATTGGGCATACAGGGCACGCACACCAAAGGGCCCGCGGTTCACCACCACGTGGGATTCATAGAGATTGGCGCGTCCTAGATTCGCCACCAGGCCCTGGCCGATATCCTGCTGGTGCACCACGCTCAAGGCCCACTCGAAGCCGGGCATGCCGGTCCATTTGATACGACCGGTGTAGGCCGGATCGTTGGCGAGGGCGCTGGCGACCCTCTGGCGGCCATCGCGGATCTTGAAGTTGCTGCCGACCTTGAGACCCGAGTGATAGGCCAGATCAGCCTTGAATCCGGCCCCCAATGCCACCGTGGCGGCGGCGCCACCCTCCCACCAGGTGGCGGGAATAATGTCCTTCTCGACATTGTTGCGCTCTACCCCATAAAAGGTCGGCGGTTCGTGGGTTTCGTTAATGATGCCCACCGGGACCAGGAACAGGCCACCCTTGGCCGACAGGGCTTGATTCACATCGAACTCGACGTAGGCCTGCTCTAACTCCACTTCGCCCGGGGATCCGGTACCGGCGGTGTTGTCCTTGATGAAGGCATGCTCGAGCTCGAGCTCGGAGTAGAAGCGTATCGACTCGCTGAAGCGATGGCCGACAAACAGTATAAAACGGTGGAAGTCGATCTCGTCCTTGTTGCTGCCGTCCTTGCGGTTTTCCAGGTTATTAAAGTGCAGTTCGCCGTAGCCGCCTAATGTGGTCGCGCCGGGATTACTGCCGTGGCCGATATTGCCGGGAGATTGCTGCTTTTCTACCTGGGCGCGGAGTTTATCCACCTCCTCGCTTAAAATATTGATTTTCTGCTCCAACGCGGTGTCGGCGTAGGCGCCGTTTAGTAGACCCATGCTGGCCAATAATGCCGCCATTACTCTCTTTGCTGCCATTGCTTGCCCCTTGAAAAACAAAATGTGAATGAGAATCGTTATTATTTACATTTACGTCCTGGTGTCAAGCCCCAGTCGAAACTGGTATCCCTAGAAAGAGCCATACAATGTCATTTCTAGTGAAGCCAGCACTCGTAATATCGAGACACTTCAACATTATCATAGTGTTATAGGATTTCTCCCGGCAGCTCGGTGTGCTCTGCCCTCGCCTTCGGACGACATACCAGGAGGAAATTCGAGAGTTTCCCATAGCAGATGGGCGATAGATCCCTAGCTTGGCACTAACACTGCACACCAAAAATAGTGTATGGAAATGAAATAGCCAGCCCTAGTTCCACGTCTATACACTGCACTGTTAAATACTACTAGATCAGGGATATCACTACTTTTATGCACGTCACGTACTTTTGTAAAATTGCCATACTCGGCACCGCCCTACTGGGTATTCTAACTCCTGCGCATGCCGACCTCGTATTCGCCGCCCCACCGCGCGAAACCGGCGCCCAGGGCAGCGTGGCATATGAGCCCATTGCCGACTTTCTTACCAAGCTCACCGGCCAAAAGGTCGTTTATACCCATGCGGATAATTGGTTGTCGTATCAGAGCGGTATGCGCAAAGGCGCCTACGATATTGTTTTCGATGGCCCCCAATTTATCGCCTGGCGTATGGTGCACCTACAGCATGTACCCTTGGTAAAACTACCGGGACAATTGGGTTTTGTGGTGATAGTCAAAAAAGGCGAGCAGCGCATCAAAACCATGGGCGACCTGGCCGGACGCACCCTGTGCGGGTTCGCACCGCCCAACCTGGCCACGCTCACCGCGCAATACGAATTTCCCAATCCGTCGCGCCAGCCTTTGATCATAGAAACCAAGAGTTTCAAAGACGCGTACAACGGCGTCCTTGCGGGAAAGTGCAACGCCGCGGTGATACAGGCCAAATTATTTGCCAGCTTGGACGCTGAAGCCCAGGCGGCACGCGTGATATTCACCAGCAAACCGCTGCCAAACCAGGCATTTTCCGTTGGTCCCAAGATAACAACAGAAATGCGCGCAAAGATCGTGCAAGGCCTCAAGTCGCCGGCAGGTATGCAGGCAACGCAAGCCTTACTCGAACAATTTAAGGCAAGCGAATGGATGCCTGCCACGCCGGAGGAATACCAAGGCCTGGACGTGTTGCTGCGGGATGTGTGGGGTTTTGGCCCGACAACTTAAATAGAATGTCACGACCGGGTCGCAGTCATTGCACGCGGCCTTTAAGAAAGTGCGAACTCCGCCACCACCGGTGCATGGTCGGACGGCCTTTCCCCGGCGCGCGGAATCTTATCGATGCGGCAGGCGCTGCACACCTGACACAAGGCGTGGCTCGCCAAAATATGATCAATGCGCAGACCGAGATTGCGTCGGAACGCGGCCATGCGGTAATCCCACCAGCTGAACTGTCCTGGCGGCTGTTCGAACAAACGAAAGGTATCGCACAAGCCGGCGTGGATTAGCCGCCCGAAGGCGACACGTTCCGGCTCGCTAAACAGCACCTGGCCCTCCCATAGCTTAGGGTCGTGCACATCGTGATCTTCCGGCGCAATATTATAGTCGCCCAACACCACCAGTTGCGGATACAACAGCAGCTGCTGTTTCACATACGCCGTTACTTTCTCCAGCCATTCCAGCTTGTACAGGTATTTGTCGGAGGTGACACTTTGCCCGTTGGGCACATACAGATTGAGCACGCGCACCGCGCCAATAGACGTCGCCAATATGCGCCGCTGCGGATCGGCCAGGCCGGGTATATCGGTCTCGGTGTCACGCGCCGCCGTGCGGCTCAGCACCGCCACGCCGTTGTAGGTTTTCTGCCCGGCAAAAACCACTTGGTAGCCGGCCGCCTCGATCTCCGCGCGCGGAAATTTTTCATCGATAATCTTAGTCTCCTGCAGCGCGAGTACGTCCGGCTGTTCGCCGGCCAGCCAAGCCAGCACCTGCGGCAGGCGCACGGTCAGGGAGTTGACGTTCCAGGTGGCGATTTTCAATTACGCTGTATCCTATTTATATAAATTAATAATAGTTTGGTCGATTGGCTGTAGTGCCCCATTCGTGGTTCGCAATTCCTCAGCGGAGGCGAGATAAAGGTGATTGGCAGACAATGGTTGTGTGGGCTTAGCCTAGAGCTAAGTGGGGCAACCCCTCATTTGCCTTCCATTCTCTGCGCAATATTCAATTGGTATCGGGGATGTTTGAGAATTCATGGCGGGATGATCCGCTAACCCTAGGTAGACTGGGAGCAGTATTTGCGTTGGCCCTAAAAGTCGTTACCGATTCCGGCACACAAAAACATATTGCCGAGGTAGCTTATTTATTAAACGCCGCCGCCACTAGACTTTCGTAGCTCTTCTGAAGGAGATCAGCCTGTGATTTTGCATTTGTATCGTGTGGCTTATCAGGGAAAATCTCCTCCATCGGATACGGCAAAACAAGCGCAATGCGCTTTGTGGGTTCATTTTCAAGTGATTTAACAAGGTCTTGATATGTCGACATAATCGCGCTCTCACGATGGTTAGTCATTGGACTTTTGTCGCTCAAAATAACGAGGATTCTTCGCGGGATCAAAGTAGTGTTTACGTTTGATCCATATTAGTCCCTCATGCTTGGTGATCACAGCCACATCAATCGGCCCGCCCACGGACTCGGTAGGTGAAGTTACCTTCTCCTTCAGTGATTGTAGCATGATAAGGGTTTCTGCCAAGTTCGCCATTTCGTCAATAGGCAATGACGCCACAACTTCTCGAAGCGGCCTAAGGTGATCAGCAACAACTGCGCGGGTCCAGGCCTCCTGGTAAGCTTTAACCGCATTATTTATGTGAACATCAATATTTTCGATGGTTTGGATATTCAGTTCTTTTTTTACAACCTCCAACAATGCCTTGACCCCAATTACGTATTGCTGCATTACCTGCGTATAGACGTCCTGGCTAAAGCCAAGCAGGAACGTATCAACCATTGAAGTCGTAGCGAAGGCTTTTATATCTGAAGTTTGGGTAAGGGTAATAGTTTCTTTACTGTTTTCGTCGAAAATAAAATCATCTAGAAGAAAACCGTAACATGTGTACTCATGATATCCGGGATAAAGATCCATCGCACCAAATCCAGCAATAACCAACCCACTTGTACTGAGGAACATAGAGTACTTGCGATAGAGAGTTAACACCGAGAGTTTTCCGAACAGGACGTCGTCGATGGCCCGGTCGGCGTGCAACCTATTAGTGCCCTTCGCCCATGTGATGGCAGTGGCGATGCTCTCCATCACTTTGGCGCGATAAGCGGCCAACGCGTTCATGTCGGCGTTTTGCGGAAATATCTTCGGGATCGGTATGGAAGAGATCGCAGCAATTTCTGCGTTCAGATAATCATCAATCACTTTTTTTCGTTCATCTTTATTCGCAGGGGGAGCGCTAAGATTAAGGCGGGTCGCCATATTCGTTAATATGGCCAAGCCGGTATTGGTAACTTCATTAATAAAAATTTCTACTCGGCGCGCAGGAGGAAAAAACGCAGGGTGTTGGCGAATATAGTCAAAGAGCGCCTCCGCATAATCCTTCAAGCTTGGATAAGAAGTATTGGTTAAATGAGATCGGAACTCCTTAACGATTAATTCCCAAGGAACATTCTGGATACCAGCCGCACCATAGACCATTAGACCGACGGGATGATGATTGGAGATCTGAAATATTTTGTTGCTACCTTTAAAGTAGCGCGTCTGTTGTTCACCGTTCACCCAGCGACGAACTGTCATTGCGCTGTCAGCGGCCAAGGTCACGGCACTTTGATTCATGATTGCGATTTCGCACGTCATGTTGATGTCCTATCGTTGCTAGTCAAATATCCTATTCAATACCACCATAAAACGTACTCATAATAAACACAGTAAAGACCCCAAGTAGCAACTTTCGCAGAAACTCTTGGGTAATCTCTGATTAACCCCTCTCCTCACTTTCGCGGAGAGATTTGATCAGGGTTTCTTTAGTTGGTTTACAAAAAAAGCAGCGGTCGCGCGCGATGAAATTATTGTTGCGGCGCAACATCCTCTTCGGCGGTCGGTTCCGGTTCCTTACTTTCGATTTTCGGATACCCGGCCTGGTCAAGCTCGCCTTCCAATAGCGATTCGATATAGCCTTTCATGACTTTGCTGCCGATCATAAGAGTGGGCACGGAAAGCTCACCGATTTTTTCTATCATTTCCTTTTGCAGGGGCTGATTGTTGCTGACGTTCTTTTCGGCAAATGGGACTTTACGTTTTTTTAAATAGGCGCGTGCCTGGTCGCATGGACTGCACTTGGTGGTGGAATAGAGAATGACCGGAAATTTTTGCGCGGCCTCGGATGCGCCCGCGTCCGATGTACCGCGGGCATTTCCG
>JANOTM010000215.1:0-9081 GCA_031416355.1 Gammaproteobacteria bacterium | reverse complement strand
AGGAGATTAAACTCGCCCCGTGCGCGAACACGGCGCCTCCGTTGCCAACGCTTGCGGTGACATGCCCTGCAATCCCAGTTTTTCGAACAGCGCTCTATCGCTACTGGTATCGGGATTGGGCGTAGTGAGTAACTTGTTGCCGTAAAAAATGGAATTGGCCCCGGCCAAGAAACACAGGGCCTGAAGAGAGTCCGGCATCTCCTGGCGGCCGGCGGATAGACGCACCCGGCTGCGCGGCAGGGCAATGCGAGCCACCGCCACGGTGCGCACAAATTCAATGGGATCGAGGGACGGTTCGTCCGACAAGGGCGTGCCGGGGATGCGCACCAGCAGGTTAATGGGTACGCTCTCCGGCTGCGGGACCAGGGCCGCGAGTTGGGCGATCAAGCCGGCGCGGGACGCACGCGTTTCGCCCAGACCCACAATGCCGCCGCAACACACTTTGACGCCCGCTTGCCGCACCTTGTCCAAGGTATCCAACCGATCTTGATAGGTGTGGCTGCTAATCACCTGGCCATAGAATTCCGGCGCCGTGTCGAGATTGTGGTTGTAATAATCCAGACCGACTGCGGCCAGCTGCTCCGCCTGGCCGGCGCGCAGCATGCCGAGGGTGACACAGGTCTCCATGCCTAAGGCATGCACCGCCTGCACCATCTCCAGCACCGGCTCCAGGTCTTTCTGCTTAGGTCCGCGCCAGGCCGCCCCCATGCAAAAACGCGTGGCGCCGTGAGCCTTGGCGGCCCGCGCTGCCTCGATGACTGCGTCCAGGGACATCAGCTGCTGGCTTTCAACACTCGTTGGGTAGCGCGCCGATTGAGAGCAATAGCCGCAATCCTCGGAGCAACCGCCGGTTTTAATCGAGAGCAAGGTGCTGACCTGCACCTCGTTGGGATCGAAATGCTCCCTATGCACACCCTGGGCACGGTAGAGCAAGTCGTTGAAAGGCAAGGCAAACAAGGCCTCAATGGCCGATACTGACAGATGCATACCACCTCCGCGCATAGGGCCGCCACACTAGGCCATGACCCCAGGGGCTGTCAACTTGTAAGAGGTTGTAGGTTGACGAGAGCGGGCCTACCAACGCGGGTCATCCGGCCGGGATTAATCCATCCCAATATCAATGCTCGCCCTTGGTCCGCAACAAGCCCGCCAGGCGGTTACCCTGCTTTTGCGGCCCACCGCGGGGAAAGATATCGTGCAGATAGCGGTTACTGCCGCGCTCTTCGTCCCACGCCGTGCGAAAGTGCTGGATCATCAGACGCACCTGGGCCTGAACACCGTGCTGAAGATAATGTGCGCGCAAAAATCGGATCACCTCCCAATGTTCTTGCGTTAAAACGAGATTTTCCTGCGCCGCCAGGGCGCGGACAAAATCCTCCGACCAGTCGTCTAAATTGACCAGATAACCTTCGGTGTCGGTTTCGATGGGCTTGCCATTAACGGCGATGGTTCGGACATGGGGCTTAGTAGATAGGGTCACGCTGACTCCGGAATGATGGCTCTTAGTAGGCAAAACACGGCACCTTAACTAAAAAGAAACAGTTCGTCACTATAGAAATTGCGCGGGCCAAGGTCAAATGGCCCAATAAATGGTATTAACACGACCATTTAATTTGATTCGACTGTGGACAAGGGCCTGCGTTGCCGACGTTTGTTGATTTCGATACCGCGTTCACTGATAATGCGCCGCCGCACGCATGATGCGTGCGTGCAGATTTTCAACAAGATCAACAATTAGGAGCATACCATGCTGAAAAAAATCGCCCTTATCACTGTTGTTTCCGCTAGCCTATTGTCCGGCTGTGCAACCGGCCTATCTCCCGTGGGCACCGGCCTTTTCACGAATGTTCAAGGTCCTATCGCCGCCACTAGCGCAACCGGCAACAAGACCGGCAAAGCCTGCGCAAGCACGATTATTGGCTTGATCAATAAAGGCGATGCCTCTATCGTCGCCGCGAAGAAAGCCGGTGGCATCAACACCGTGGCTGCCGTGGATTACCACACCAAGGGCTTTTACCCTTTCTTTGGTGAGACCTGCGTCATCGTTACCGGCAATTAATTTATAAGCCTGCGCGTACAGCCCGGCAAAGTGGGGCTGTACGTTTTTACCCGCCCTTCCGTTGTCCGATTTTACTCCTGCATTAAAATCAATCATCGTCATTAGCGCGCGCCGATGCGGCGGGCAATATTTCGTAGGTTACGTTGTCGCCGTGCATTTGGGTGTAGAACACACGCCAGCCGTCTTTAAACGGGCGCGGATCCTTGGCGCCGAGTAAGCCGTTGGCGGTGGGATCACCGTCGGACACATGGATGCCGGTAATTTCGTTGTCGCCAGCGTTCTGAAAACCATTGCCGGAGATAGCTCCTATACTGGAGTCCAGAGTGGCCGAAGCATCGCGTCCCTGGGCCAGTATGCGCACGGGTTGCGCGCCCTCATTAGCGTAGTCCACGCGCGTATCGAGTAGGTAGGCGGAATCCAGGGCGTTGCGTTGGGTGTGCAGCCTATCTCCGGCATCCTCCCCCACCACCACATGGTGCGCGTCCCAAAAGGCGAGATTATCCATGCCGGTATGCTGCGTGTCGCCCCGGTAAAATAGCGTTAATACACCGGTATCGGACGAAGGGCTGGACTGGGTGAGTTTCATAATGGCACCGAAACCACCGAACTCCGCCGCCTCGGTATCCAGATCGGTATCCCCAGTCTCGGTAAAGAAGAAATGACGAAAGCCCGTACCCGGTTGGAATTGTCCATTCTCCGGACGCTTGAACGGTGTCGCCGAGTGCGACTTCGCCAGGGCGTTGGCATTGAATGGCGTGTTACCGGCCACGTCGGTGTCGTGCAGGGTGATCCAACGCGTCGCAAAAGTCTTGCCATAGGTGTGCAAATCTTTCATGTCCTGGGACAAGATATCCACATCCGGATCAGCGGGTGCGCCATGGAATACTATGGGTCTTTGGGTGCGCGAATTGATGACCTGCAGCGCCTGCAACTTGCCTCCCTGGGTCAGATCGAACCGGTTCTTGGGCACGAACCGATAAAGGAAACTGTTAGGCTGACGGGCATGCGACGCCGTAGTGCCTTTTTTCCCGCCCACGTCTTCGACTATCCATACATTTCCGTCGCTATCGTTTTGTATGCCCTCATATCCTCCGCGTCCCAGGGCACCGGAAATATCCTCGACCACCGCGGGATAGTCGACACTCGCCTGCCATACGCCGCCGCTGTTGCCAAGCTCTGCGGTCAACAGCAGACGCTGGGCGTAGGGATTCCAGGTGATGCCGTCGAACGTTGGGAGTGCGTTGCCCTGGGTATCGGTCGTGGCCAGCAGGGTAATGCGGTGCGCACCGTCGGCGTCCAAATTGACACGCGACAAGTAACCCATGCCCATGCCGGTCGCTGCGTTAGCAATACCGGCCTCGTGGCCCTGATACAGAAAGTGCGTGCCGTAAGAGTAGTCCGGGTCGACGCCGTGCTGGCCCGGTAAAACGAGATAGACATTTTTATCCGGCTCGGTCTTGGTGGCCTCGATATTGTGCCCGGTCGCCTGGAGGTCACCGGCGAGGGGCAACATGGGACCGTCGCCATTGTAGCCATAATAAGGAAAGAGCACGGCACGATTCTCCATGGGCGTCGAACCCTGGGCGACCACCGACTCGCGCAGCTGCGGGGACAGGATATTCGGCGCCGCCTTGCCTGCGACCTTGGAATTGGGCGCGGATACGTGCGCCGCTTGCAGCAGGCGGACATTTTGCGCACTGGCGTTGCACGCAGTGAGTATGCACAGCATACACGCTGCCAAGATCAAGCGGCGGGCATGAATCATGCTGAGCCTTCCTTTCATAAATAAGTCGATTCGAGTTTGCACTATGACATCGGATTATTACAGAGATATTGCTTCGAAGGGGATAAAAAAATAGCGTTGGTACGAATGCGATTCAATAAGCAAACACCTGGGTTGACCGGGAAAATTCGTGCCCGGTCAGCGGTGTTTGCGCCGCGCGCCTTCTTTATCAGGTAAGGCCTTGCCCAAAATATCGCCGACCCCGCGCAACCACCCGAGTGCTGGATAAAATACCGGATTGAGGGGCTTGTCTTGGCGCTGCGCGCGCCTGGATGCGGTGCCGTCGTTGACCATGGCCAATAGGCCCTCCTGATAGTCGGCACGGTCAGGTTTAAATCCTTGCTTTATTCTGGCTTCGAAATGGATATTGAGCAGAAAAACCGAGTTGATTTTCTTCAGATAAAACCCCTGCCAAAACGGAAACCGCGTATCCGGCCCGGAATGGCCCCGGGTCTGCAGGCATTCCACAATGATGTTGCCGGAGGGGTGGGTATAGATAACGTGTGGCTCAACTACGCGTATCGCTTGCTGCCCATCATAGCGGATGATGGCACATTGACGGGATCGTATGGACTGGATCAATAGCTGTAATACGTCGCTCATCCTTAAACTCCCTGCCTGGTCCGACTTTTTAGTATAGACAGGCGCGATTGGTGCATCCGGCCTCCGGCGATGTGCGCGCGGATATAGCGGACCAGTGGTGCATGCCGCCTTACCCATGATAGGCTGACAGCTATATAAAACATTTACCGACCCACTTCGACTCGCTCGTGTATATCTATCTTCATGGCTTTAATAGTGCAGGCACTTCGGTTAAGGCAGCCCAATTACGCGACATGTTCGTCCCTATTCCAGTGCTGGCGCCCACTTACCCGGCCCACATGGCACGTGTGGCGGTAGCATCACTAACCGCTTTTACACAAAAAGCGCGGCGCGAATATCCGAATGAAAAACAAATCGTATTGATAGGAAGTTCGCTGGGCGGCTTTTACGCGCAACATCTAGCACGCACAATGAACGCCGGCATCGTGCTTATCAACCCTTCTATCTATCCCCAAGAAACACTCCTAGGCTGTGTGGGGCTGAATCGGAATGTGGCCACGGGACAAGAATACGAATTGACTCATACGCAGGTACGAGCGCTGGCGGAGTTTAGCTATGAACGCTGCGATCCCGCTGTACCCACGCTACTGTTGTTGGATGCGGGCGACGAGCTGCTGGATTATCGTATCGCCGAGGCCTGGTACCGCGGATGCGGCAAGACCGTGGTTTATGCGCAAGGCAGCCATCGATTTGAACATCTGGCCGAAGCCGGGACGGCGATATGTCGTTTTCATGCCGACATATCACCGTTCCCTCGATCAACCCAACCTTAGTAGTAGGCGGCGTTCGATGACCGAGGACGCCGCACGTTTCGTTCCGGATCTGGAATACCAGCCACACGCCAGGCCTCCATACAGCAGGGGAACAAGTTACGGTGGTCTATAGCCGTCGGTATATGATCTTGGGCATAAGATTCGCGCAATGAAAAAATAACTTTCCAGTGGGCGTCGGTCAGCTCACCCATTCCATCCTGTAGAGCGATTTGGCGCGCGATATTCTCGTTCCACATGTCGGGATCTTTTAACAAACCCATCTCGTCAAATTGGATAACATTTTTTTCGATTGCTCCACGCATCTCTGAATACCTCCAATTGTGTTACTCTTCAGTTTCTCCAAAAGAAAACTTCACCAAGTCCCTTTGGAACCTCACGTCCATCATTGTCTCGTTACCTTCGGTCCAGGCAACCAGAGCAACGATTGTATACGCCGAGCTTCATGAGAAAAGTGCTTTTAGTGTAGTCGGTGGCCACGAGGAGATAAGCGGTGATCATCAGTAATTTTCCAAAATGAGCGCCGTATTATCACCATTCCATTTATACCGAAAAATACGTATCCCCTATTAGAAAAGGCTAATTTTCTTAAACAATATCACTAGTGTCCGGACGTTGAATGACCGAAACGCGATAATTGGTTGATCTGAAATAGATAACTCATGATTTTTCCTGGTCTCGATTTGAAATACGCCGCGTCGATTTACCATCCTGCGAGGGACTCACTCGCAGGGGCAGCGATAAACCTGGGCAAGTTGATATTCGCGCAAATTACGCAGCATTTGCCGTTGACGACGTTTCGTCGTTCTTGGACCTGCGTGGCAACATCCCCACGTTCCTACACATCAGCGACGGCAAATTGCACGACGTCAATGTCCTCGACCTGTTGCTGCCCGAGCCCGGCGCCTTCTACGTCATGGACCGAGGCTACATCGACTTCGAGCGGCTGCATCGCCTTCACCAAGCGGGCAGCTTCTTTGTGACGCGCGCCAAATCCAACCTCAAAGCCCAGCGTCGTTATTCGCATCCGGTCGATCGAAGCACGGGGTTGATGTGCGATCAGACCATTGTGCTCACCGGGTTCACCTCGCGCCAGGACTTCGACACGCCACTGCGTCGTATCCGTTTCAAAGACCCCAAGACCGGCAAGCGGATGGTATTCCTGACCAACCACTTCGCGTTGCCGGCGATCACCATTACCGAGCTTTATCGATGCCGGTGGCAGGTCGAGTTGTTTTTCAAATGGATCAAGCAGTAACTTCGTATCAAAACCTTTTTCGGTACCTCGGAGAACGCCGTCAAAACCCAAATCTGGATCGCGGTCTCGGTCTACGTGCTTGTCGCCATTGTCAAAAAGCGACTCAATCTCTCGGCGAGCCTCTATGAAATGCTACAGATATTGAGTCTGACCATGTTCGAGAGAATCCCACTGGATCAGCTACTTAACAATATCATCAGCGATGACGTTCAGGCCCTTTCGGCTAATCAGCTGAATTTGTTCGATTAACGTCCGGACACTAGTGAATTAGTTTCTTTTAGTCGCAAGGCAGGCAATCAGGTCCACGCTACTTACCGCCAGCACCTCGGTTTGATTTTCCCGCTCTAACCACACAACGGCGCGTACCGCTTTGTGGCCCTTTGGGCTTAATACCACGCTACCGTTCACTTGCCTGGCATATGCCAAAACGGGGCTAGGGTGGCTAAGCGTTCGGCCGGAGTTTTCACCGCCGCCGATCTTACTGCTAACGGTTGCGCCTAACAAAACAGCGCGCAGTACGGTATTTGCCGGTAAGGGGGTTGTTTTGACGCTCAGTAACCACTCTCCTTTATTTTGGGCTTGTGCGCTCAGCTGTAATGCCGAGGGATGGTTTAACGCCAATTGTTGCTGGATTAACACCTCAGGCCGGTTGCTCCAAAAATGCGTATGTCCATTCACCATCAGCTGCGGTGTATACATATTGTCCGAACCACTGGCGCGTACCCGTTCGCTCTGCCGCGCGCTGTATTGCGGGCTGGCCAGCTCATCCTTCCAGCCCAGATGATCCCAATAATCGACATGCCAAGCCAAGCTGATCACCCGCTCCTGATCAAAAAACTTGGGGACGTCGGCCAGCCAGCGATCGGCGGGCGGACAACTGCTGCAACCTTCCGAAGTATACAGTTCCAATAAAACCGATGTGGAGGTGGAGTTCTGACAAATAGGCGCCGCCGCCATAACCGGCATGCTGAAAAAGAAAATAACAAGACTTCGCCACATATTGCCACCTCCTTGAGACACACATGCTGTATGGACACAAGATCAGACCGGCGTCGCACATTCCGATCTCTAACAAAAAACCCGGGCCTGGCGGCCCGGGTTACGTTTGCGTCGATCTTTGTTTTTACCTCATACGTTTGATTTCCACCTGCGCAACGGGATTGCGCCAATCGAGTTGTGCCGGATTCAATGTTCCACCGCTGACACCATGGATGCCGGCATGAATGTGGACAAAACCCTCAGCCGCCGCAGGGTTGTGATTACGATCACCGCAGGGCGGGCCGGGAATGAAGGAGCAATCTTCGGTATTCATCTCGCTGCCCGCATCGTAGGCCTCGGCCTCGGCGCTCACCGTGCCGCGAATCTGGGTAGACATGCCTCTTACAGCCATGAATGCGTCATTGGTGCTGACCAGCATGGCGGCGGCCGAAATCTGCGGGAATTCTCTGGAGGTTTCAATCACGACGGTCACTGACTTACCCGGCTGAATTCCACCGCTGCCTATGGCTGTTCTGTAAACCGATGGTAGCCCCGCCACCGCACCCACCAACGGCGCGCCGTTGCCCGTCTCCGCCAATGTCGCGAGCTCGGGTGAGGCGGGTGCCCCCAAGGCAAACAGTTCAAAATGACGGTTGTGGGAAATCACAACGGGCGGAGTGATAATCTGTCCACGCGTGATGTTGGTGATGGTGACTGCGTAGAGACGGGTGCCCGTGTCGTCCGCATAACCTGAAGGGGTCGCGAACAGGCCGCCAACAATGATGGCAGCGGCCAGGGCCGATAAAATAGGCTTCTTCATTAAGATCTCCTGAAGGGTGGTTGGATAGGTAGGCATGCGCGGGGCAAATACCACAGGTCGCTTGTCCCGTTCACAGGAAAATTCGCGAGCGCCTGGTAAATAGTTACAACGCCAAACAAATATAAATAAATAACGTCAGTCGTAGAGCTGCAATACCGGACGCAGGCGGCCAGGGAAGAACCTCATGCGCGCCCCTCCCCCTCTAAAAAAGATAGGATCGATTTATGCCACCGCCCCGCACGTATCAGGACAGAATGAACTGCATTGAAGGATGAATAAATATGGAAGTTCCTGTATCCACTCCAGGTTAACTATGTATAAAATGGGCCACGCAAGGTTCTTGGAGCGTTGTACTACGTGCACAGGTATTCGGGTGAAACGGAAAAAAGGTTACACAGACAATAACAGGTGGCCTGATGACAGATAAAACCGTGGCCCTCGAAACGCGGATGCGGCTGGCGTTGGCGGGCGACCAGCGCGCCTATACGGCGTTATTGCAGGAAACCGCGCGGGTTCTCCGGCCCTTTCTGGCAAAGCGCCTGCATCACACCGGCGAAACAGAAGACCTGTTGCAGGAAATCCTGCTGTCCATACACAAAGCCCGCCATACCTATGATGGCAAGCGCCCGTACCTGCCCTGGGCCTTTGCCATTGCCAGGTTCAAGCTGCTGGATCATCTGCGGGCACATTATGCTGATAATCTGAGAAATGCAGTGGACTTGTCCGAGGCGGAAAATAGTGTTGCAGGGGATGTAACCGAATCCCGACTGACATACGAATCAATCAAAGGGGCCATCCAACAGCTGCCGG
>JANOTM010000214.1:0-8797 GCA_031416355.1 Gammaproteobacteria bacterium | reverse complement strand
GCTACCGCAATGGTGAGACCGCCGGCCTCCAATGCGCCTCTGTGGGCGCAGGCATCGATACCCAGAGCCAGGCCGCTGCTAACGACCAAACCCATCTGCGCAAGTGTGCCGGCGAAACCGTGTGCGTTTTCGCATCCCGTGGGTGTAGGGTTGCGGCTGCCCACCACGGCGATTTGCGCAAGCGTGAGCACTTCTTTAACGCCGCGCACGAACAACAAGGGCGGCGGGTCGGCGATCTCGCGCAACAGCGGCGGGTATTGCACATCGGCGCGCGTTACCACGTGACAATGGGCTTGCGCCAGCCACTCCAGTTCGACGGCGGCAGCGGCAGCACCTGCACACTCATCGGCGCCGGCGGCTATGGCATCCAGCAGCGCGGTCTTGGATTCCAGCAGCGTGCTTAATTCGGAACGTCCGGCGGCAAATACTTCTTGCGCTGAACCGAACCGGTCCAGCAAAAGAGACAGGGTGCGCGAACTGCCGGCAATGCGGTGTAACACCAGCCAGCAGACCAGTTCCTCATGGGTCATAGGCGTCCTGCCACAGGGTTGGAAATAATCAGTAAAGCTGGCCTGGCGGGTGTGAAAACCTCAAGGGGTTTGGACCGCATCAAGAATATGTATGGGACGGTCGGCATTCATAATCAAAGCGTAGCTAACCTTTTCGTACACCCGGAAAATCATCAGCAGGCCGGATTCCTCGTCGGGCAATGTATATTTTTTCTTAGTGACCGGATCTATATGTTTGCCCGCATGGCGCATGATGCGCAGTACATGGCCTTCCTGTATGCCATCACGCTCGCCGAGACTAATGGCGACAATGGTGTTGGGGCCGAATTCCACCAGCCCGTTGACCGCCGAGAGTATGCGGCCATGCACCTCTTTTTCCGGAGCGCGCGGATAATAGTAAGGTAAGGATGCGCGCTTGGGCGCCGCCAATAGGCGGTCCGTGGGAATGATCTCCTGTTTTACCGAAGTAACAGTCAGCTTGGAGGGGTCGCCCGGTTTCAGCAGGGCGGCATCGCCCAAGTACATGGCCTCATAGGCAAGCAATTCATTGGTTTCAGGATCGCGCAAGGCCGCGCCCTGGCGAAAGATTTGATAATATTCGACCGGATTCGCGCCGAGTCCGCGGGCGTAAAATTCATCGCCATCACCGAGGGCCACACGTCCATCCCGGCCGACGGTGATATAGCCTGCATTCTCCAGTTCGCGTTTGCCCACCACCAGGGGCTGAGTCAAAAACGGCACGATGGCGCTGGGACTAATGGTCGGAATGGCATCGGCCAAGGAATCCACGCGTATCTTGGGGCTGAGCTTGGTCACGCCTATGCCTGCGGGTGCCGGGCCTAAGGGTTCGCTAGTATCGCCGGGGGTCCCGTCGCCCGTGGGCGGCGTCAACTTTTCTTCGTGCAAGACACTCAGTACCGGCTGACCGTCCACGTAGGTCAGTACGATGACATCGCCGGGATAAATAAGATGGGGATTCTTAATCTGCTGGTTAATCTTCCACACACTCGCCCAACGCCAGGGATCTTTCAGAAAGCGCGTGGAAATATCCCAAAGGGTGTCCCCCTTCACCACCACATAACGCTCAGGGTGGTTGGGTGCAAGCTCAACGACATCGGCCCAAACCGGGGTTATGGTGGCCAGGATCGTTGTCAGGACCCATACCAGTGATAGGTTTCTACAAGACATGGGCGAATTTCCCCTAAGGTGATGTGAGCGAGTGTAGTCCATAATATACCGGTCGGCTATAAATTGTGCGGGCCGGCCTTGAGAAAATTATCTTGTTATTCAGCATCATTTGACTTGATAATAAACCAAATTAACAGGAATGGAAACGCGACGACGCGGGACCCAGGCCATGGCCATACTTCAGATTTTGCACTACCCCGACCCGCGGCTGCGGCGAGTTGCCCTGCCGGTAGATACTATCGATGACCCGGTGCGCCACCTAGTGGCCGATATGGCCGAAACCATGTATCAGGCCCCCGGTATCGGGTTGGCCGCCATACAGGTAGACGTGGCCTTGCGGGTGATGGTCATCGACATATCCGAGCTGCGCAACACGCTGATGGTCTTTATTAATCCAGAAATCATAGCGCGCGACGGCGTCCAGGTCATGGAAGAAGGTTGCCTGTCGGTGCCGGGCGTCTACGATGAAGTAGAGCGTGCCTCCCATGTGCGGGTGCGCGCCCAGGCACCCGACGGCCAATCTTTTGAGCTGGAGGCCGAAGGATTGCTGGCGGTATGCATACAGCACGAAATCGACCACCTGGACGGCAAGGTGTTCGTGGACTACCTGTCGCGCCTCAAACAGGGCCGTATCCGCAAAAAAATGGAAAAACAAGAACGCTTGGCCATGTAGTACAGTACTGGGCCACCCTACCCGGAGGACGCTCTCTTGAACGTGGTCTTTGCCGGGACCCCGGAATTCGCCGTGCCTACCCTGCATGCCCTGCGGATCGCCGGATATCCCATACTCGCCGCCTATACCCAGCCGGACCGCCCGGCGGGCCGCGGCCGCTTGCTGACTGCGAGCCCGGTCAAAAGTTACGCCCAGGCACAGGGAATACCCGTGGTCCAACCGGCCTCGCTCAAATCCGATGCCGCCGCCCAGGCGTTGCGACACTTACAACCGGATGTCATGGTGGTGGTGGCCTATGGCCTGATCCTGCCCCAGGCGATACTCGATATTCCCGTGCATGGCTGCCTCAATGTACACGCCTCGCTACTGCCGCGCTGGCGCGGCGCGGCGCCGATACAGCGCGCCATTGAAGCCGGCGACCCCATGACCGGCGTCACCATTATGCAAATGAATGCCGGCCTCGACACCGGCGACCTGCTAAGTACCGTAGACACACCCATACACGCCACCGACACCTCCCAGTTACTGCACGACCGCCTGGCCCTATTGGGCGCGCACGCCCTGGTGGCAACCTTAAAACAAATGGCATCCGGTACCTTGTCTCCCCGTCCCCAGGACCATGCCCTAAGCTGTTACGCCCCCAAGCTCACCAAGGAGGAGGCGCTCATCCACTGGCAAGCCCCGGCTCAGGTATTACAGCGCCGCATACACGCGTTCAATCCCTGGCCCATGGCCCATACCCGTCTCAACGGCCGCTTATTGCGCCTATGGGAGGCGGCGCCGGTGGCCACCGCCATGCGCGGCGACCGCCAGGCCGTGGCGGGAACCATTCTTGCCATGGACGCCGACGGAATACACGTACAGACCGGCGACGGCGTGCTCACTTTGCTACGCCTGCAAATGGAAGGCGGACGGCCCCTGACTGCCGAGGCATTTCGTAACGGCCAGCACCTGGCGCCCGGCCAGGTATTGGGTACCTAGAGGTGGGCACGCGCACCGCCCCGCTACCGGCACGCGCATTGGCAGCGCAGATGGTAGATACCGTGTTGCGCGAAGGGCGCTCCCTCACTGCGGCGCTGGAACCCTTGGGCACCACCGAGCATGCCAGTCGCGGCGACGCGGCGCTCATACAGGAGATGGTCTACGGATCCCTGCGCTGGGCCTTGCAGTTGGAGGCGCAGCTGCGTGCCTTCTTGAAAAAACCTCTGAAAAAAAAGGACGGTGACCTACACGCCCTGTTGCTGGTCGGCCTTTATCAGCTTACCTATATGCATGTCGCCACCCACGCGGCGGTGACTGAAACCGTGGCCGCGGCCGCGGCGCTGGACAAACCTTGGGCCAAGGATTTGATCAACGCAGTATTACGGAGCTTTTTGCGCATGCCGGTGGAGGCGCGCGCGCGCCTAACGCAGGCCCCGGAGCTCCTTTACAGCCATCCCGCCTGGCTCTTGGCGCAGCTGCGCGCCGCTTGGCCGGACCAGTGGCAAGCCATTTGCGTGGCCAACAATGCCCGTCCGCCCATGAGCTTGCGCGTGAACTTGCAGAAAATCGCGCGCACCGAATATCTTGCCGCCCTGCAGCAACGGGGTATGCAGGCAGAACCGGTGGTGAATACGGAATGCGGGCTCACTTTAACGCAGCCGGTAGCGGTCAGTGCCCTGCCTGGCTTCCACGCAGGCCAGGTGTCGGTCCAGGACGGCGCCGCGCAACTGGCGGCGGTACTGCTGGACGCACAACCCGGCCACCACGTGCTAGATGCCTGCGCCGCACCCGGCGGCAAGACCTGCCATATCTTGGAACGCACCCCGGACGTCAAGTTGGTGGCCCTGGACCAAGACGCATCCCGACTCGAACGCGTGCACCAGAATTTGTTGCGGCTGGGCCTGAACGCGCAAGTGGTGTGCGGCGACGCGGCGACGCCCGGCCTATGGTGGCAGGAACAACAATTTGATCGCATTCTGCTGGACGCGCCCTGCTCCGCAACCGGGGTAATCCGCCGGCATCCGGACATCAAACACCACCGCACCGAACAAGACCTGGCGGAACTGGTGCGTACCCAGGCGCGTATCTTGGACGGCCTGTGGCCCTTGCTCGTCCCAGGAGGTAAGCTTTTATATGTGACGTGCTCAATATTGCCACAGGAAAACGAACACCAGATACGCGCCTTGCGCGCGCGCCATCGGGACATGGCGGTTGTTCCTTTGGATCTACCCTGGGCGCGGGCCACGGACAGTGGCTGCCAGGTACTCCCCGGAGAACAAGGAATGGATGGCTTTTACTATGCGTGCTTGCGTAAAAACCTTGGCCCGGAGATCGCTAAACCATGAAGACGCTGAAGTTGGCTTTAGCCGGTGTGGCGGGGTTCGTGGTGCTGGGCATTTCCACTCATGGTGCGTGGGCGGACTTTGTCGTGCGCGGGGTCGATACGCAATTCGCCAACGACGTGTTGCACATTAGCTCGGTATTGGATATGGGGCTCAGCGCCAAAGCCGAGGAGGCCCTGAACAAGGGTATACCGTTCGACGTGGTCACCGATCTCGCCTTGATCGAACACCGCCGCTTTCTTTGGAGCCGGGTGGTGACCGACCGTACCCTACGCCAGCGGGTGCAATACCACGCACTGTCCGGCCAATATTTAGTAAGCGATGAGAGCCAGGACGTGGAACGGTTCCCCACGGCCCAGGCGGCCCTGGCCTATGTGGGCAGCCTCAACGACATGCAAATACCCCTAGCGAAAAAGAAGGCTATCGACGGCAAAATGCGCTATTCGCTGAAACTGCGGGTGCGCCTCGATATCGAATCCCTACCGGCGCCGCTGCGGCCCTTGGCCTATGTCACACCCTCGTGGCACCACAGCAGCGGCTGGACCGCCTGGGCGGTGCAGCAATGAAACGCTTTACCGGCGGCGTGGCGCCGGTAGCGATACTCTCGCTATTATTGTTGGCGGCCCTGGCCATGATGAGTGCGGCAACTCAAAACTCAGCCATGTTCAGCCGTATGTATTCCCTGCTGCTGGTGGTCAACATTGTCGGCATTATTGTGCTGCTGGTGCTGATCATCGTCAACCTTCGCCACCTAGCGGCGCAGTATCGCGCGCGCGTCATGGGGTCGCGCCTTACCTTGAGGCTACTCGGATTTTTTGTGCTGCTCGCCGTTATCCCGGTGACCATCGTGTATTTTTTTTCGATCCAGGCGTTCAACAAGGGCATAGATAATTGGTTCGATGTAAAAATAGAAAGCGCGCTGGATGATGCCCTATCCTTGGGCCGGACCGCGCTCGACGCCATCAAGGACGACCTGGACAAAAAAACCGGCGACATGGCGTTCGAACTCGAAACCTCTCCCGATAAGCTCGTCGCCCCGATACTCAACGACCTGCGGGAACAATACGGCGTGACCGAAATCACCCTGTTCGCGCAGGATGGAAAAATCATCGCTGCCAGCAGCCAGGGCGACCTCGACAGCAAAACCCTGGCGCCCGACCGGCCGAATGAATCCATACTGGCGCAAGTACGCCTGGGTGAATCCCGTTCCACCATTGATCCCACGGGTAAGTCCGGACTACAGTTACGCGTGGTGGCGCCGGTAAACTCGCGCGACGTCGGCGCCCCCATGCGCATCCTCCAGGTGCAGCAGCAGCTTCCCGACCGCTACAGCAAGCTCGGCGAAAGCGTACAGGCGGCGTTCGCCGAATACGAGAAGTTGCTATACCTGCGCGGGCCACTCAAGTTTGGTTTCATACTTACCCTGAGCCTGGTGGCGTTGTTGACTCTACTGATTTCCGTGTGGGCCGCGATTTTTTCCGCGCGCCGTCTGGTGACGCCCTTGCGCGACCTGGCCGAGGGCACACGCGCCGTGGCGCAAGGCAACTACCGCAAGCAACTGCCGGTGTCCGGCGGCGACGAGCTCGGCATACTGGTGAAGTCATTCAACGACATGACGCGCCGCATCCATCGCGCCCAGAGCCAGACCAAGCACAGCCAGCGCGAGGCCGAGGTGCAGCGCACCTATCTGGAAACCGTGCTCACCCATCTTTCGTCCGGCGTGCTGTCGTTCGATCCGCGCGCGCGGCTACGGACCTACAACACCAGTGCTGAACAAATTCTCGGCGTGGACCTGGGAAAAGGCGTAGGCCGATCCCTCGCCTGGATCGGGCAGACCCATGCCCACCTCGGCCCGCTGGTGCAAATGATCCATGACGCGCTACACACGGGACGCGCCGAGTGGCATGCGGAGACCGGTCTAGACGGTCAGGCCGGCAAGCGCACGCTTATCCTGCGCGGTACTCGGCTGCCGGGCCTGGGGACACGCCATGGTGGTCACGTGGTGGTGTTCGACGACATCAGCGCGCTCATCCAGGCGCAGCGCGACGCCGCCTGGAGCGAAGTCGCGCGGCGACTGGCGCATGAAATCAAAAACCCGCTGACCCCCATCCGCCTGTCGGCGGAACGCATACGGCATAAATGCATGACCGGCCTCGACGCCGGCCAACAGGAAACGCTGGAGCGCGCCACGCGTACCATCGTCGAACAAGTGGAATCCATGAAGGCTATGGTGGACGCGTTCTCCGACTATGCGCATCCAGCTCATGTCCATCCCGAGCCGGTGGACATCAACCGCCTCATCCACGACGTGGTGGAATTGTATCGCGGCAAACAAAACCCCATGCGCATACACCTAGATCTTGCCCCGAGCGTGCCGCCGATCAATGCCGACCGCGGCCGCTTGCGCCAAGTGCTGCACAATCTTCTGCTCAATGCCAGTGATGCCCTCACCGCGGCCACCGAGCCGACCTTGCACATCGCCACCCGTTATTTCGAACTCGATGGGCGGCGCCTGGTGGAGATACAGGCGCGCGACAACGGACCCGGTTTTGCGGCTTCGGTCCTGGACCACTTGTTCGAACCCTACGTCACCACCAAGGAAAAGGGCACTGGCCTCGGTCTTGCCATCGTCAAAAAAATCGTCGAAGAACACAGCGGCAGCCTGTGGGCCACCAACCCCGCGGACGGCGGCGCACTCATGACCATACGCCTGCCGGTGGAGGCCAGCTTCCCCCAGATTAAATCCCCGGGCAACGCGCAACCAGCCCAGGAGCGCAGTGCATGAGCCCAGGACACATATTGGTGGTGGACGACGAACCCGACATCCGGCGGCTGCTGCGGGAGATACTCGAGGACGAGAAATATGCGGTCGCCACCGCCGAAAGCGCGGCGGCGGCGCGTGCGGCCTTCAAACAACAGCGGCCGGATCTGGTGCTGCTGGATATCTGGATGCCCGACTCCGATGGCATCACCCTGCTCAAAGAATGGTTCAAGGATGGTGTCTCCGAATTTCCGGTCATCATGATATCCGGGCACGGTACGGTGGAGACCGCGGTCGAGGCGATACGCCTGGGCGCCTATGACTTTATCGAAAAGCCGCTGTCCACCGCCAAATTACTCATCACCGTGGAGCACGCCCTGCATAACGCCACGCTGCGAAAAGAAAACCTGCGCCTGCTGACGCGCTCGGAACACCTGCCTGGGTTGATAGGCAGGGGCGATGCCATGGAAAACCTGCGCGCCGACATCGAGCGCATCGCCGCGTACGATACGTCTACCCTCATCAGCGGGGAAACCGGGTGCGGTAAGCACCTGGCAGCGCGCATTCTGCACGCCGCCAGCGCGCGTAACGAATATGGTTTCGTGGCGTTCAGTTGCGCCAGTCTGCCGGACGCGCACATCGCCAACCATCTTTTCGGCAGCGAACAGGATGGTGCGATCCATCTCGGCGCCTTGGAACAGGCAGGCAGGGGCGTGCTTTTCCTAGAGGAAATAGGCGATATGGACCTGACAACCCAGGCGATGCTGGCGCGCGCTTTGGAGCGACGTCAATACCGGCGCGTGGGCGGGAACCAAGAAGTCGCCCTGGAGGCGCGCATCGTGGCCGCGACCCATCATGACCTCAATAAGGCCGTAGTCGAGGGCCGCCTGCGCGAGGACTTGTACTACCATCTCAATGTCACCTCCCTGCACATACCGGCGCTGCGCGACCATCGCGAGGATGTACCGGAGCTCGTCAACTACTACGCCAATTGGATGGTGGAAAACGAACAACTCCCCTACCGCAAATTTTCCACCGGGGCCTTAAATCTGCTGCGCAATTATTCCTGGCCAGGCAACGTGCTGGAACTGCGTAAGCTCGTGCAACGCTTACTCGTGCTAGGCCAGGGCGAGGAAATCACCCCGGTGGAAGTCACCGCGGCCCTGGCCTCCCAGCCCGCGGTTGCGCACCATGCCTTCCCGGTGTCGCTGTTCGACCTGCCGCTGCGCGAAGCGCGCGATAGTTTCGAAAAACAATACCTCGAATACCACCTGGAGCGCACCGGCGGCAACGTCGGCGAACTCGCGCAACGGGTGGCAATGGAACGCACCCATCTGTATCG
>JANOTM010000213.1:0-5821 GCA_031416355.1 Gammaproteobacteria bacterium | reverse complement strand
CTGGATAGCAAGAACCCGGCGATGCAGGACATGATTTCGCAGGCCCCGAGCCTGCACGAGCATCTAGACGCTGAATCGCAAGCACATTTCACACGGCTTAAAATGTATCTGGATGATGCCGGCATCGCCTATAGCGTTAACCCGCGCTTAGTGCGCGGCCTCGATTACTATACGCGCACGGTATTTGAATGGGTAACCACCACTCTGGGGGCCCAAGGTACGGTATGCGCCGGCGGGCGTTATGATGGATTAGTGGAGCAATTGGGCGGGCGTGCCACGCCGGCCGCCGGCTTTGCTTTAGGCCTAGAGCGTCTGGTGGAACTTGGCGTGCAACAGCAGTTGCAAACACACCCTAGCACACCGCATGCGTACTTGGTGTTGCTGGGGGTCACTGCCGAGAAGCACAGTATGCAACTGGCGGAATTACTGCGCGATCACGGCCTACGGGTGGAATGCAACTGCGGCGGCGGTTCCCTCAAGAGCCAGATGAAACGCGCCGACCGTAGCGGTGCCGCCTATGCCCTATTGCTGGGCGAGGCCGAGGTCTTGGCCGATAGCGTGAGCGTCAAGTATTTGCGCGCCGAGGAACCGCAAGTGCAGATGCCGGCGCTGGAGGCGGTGGCGCACATTAAACAACGGCTGGATGTTGGCCGCTAACGGTTATTTAATTTTACGAAAATCGACGGAGATACGGCTTTGGATGCATACCATACAGATGATGAACTCCAGAAACTGAAGACCTGGTGGAAGAACTACGGCAGCTCGGTAATTGCTGGCGTACTTTTAGGCGCGGCACTACTAGGCGGCATCAGCTACTGGCGGAATTACACCACGGAGCGTTCGGCCAAGGCGTCTATGCAATACGACGCCTTGCTCGCGAGTAGCACCCAAAATAATGTCGCAGCGGTGCGCACGGCGGGTACGATACTGATGGACGATTACGCCGCCACGCCCTACGCCGGCAAGGCAGCATTGATTTTGGCAAAGCTCAGTTACGACGCCGCCGATAGCGAGGCGGCACGCACCTATTTGCAATGGGCGCTGGATAAGGCCACGGAAACCACCACGCGTCATATGGCGCGCCTGCGCCTGGCGCGTATCTTGATCGATCAAGGATCGCTCGATGCAGCCCAGGCACTGGCGCAAGTCTCGGACATGGGCGGTTTTGTATCGGAGTATCATGAACTCCGCGGCGATGTGTTAGTAGCCAAGAATCAACCGGCCGAGGCGCGCCCGGCCTATACGTTGGCGCTGGAAAAGATTGCACCTGGCTCGTCCTATGCGCGCGTGCTGAAAATAAAGCTCGATAACCTCGGGCCGGAGATAAAGTAATGGTTTATGCAGTAACCGAACAGCGGGTTTGCGCGCAACGCAAGCCATACACGCGTGCCGTAATCGCCCTGGTGTCGATGCTGCTGGTCCCCGCCTTGAGTGCCTGTAGCTGGCTGAAGGGCGGAGAAAGCAACATCGAACCACCGGCGGCGCTGGTGGAGTTTCGTGCATCCGCCACGGTTAAAGAAACCTGGTCGCGGGACATCGGTGCCGGGGCCGGAAAGTACTTTCTTAAATTGCAGCCGTCTGTGGCGGGTACGACGATCTATACCACCGATAGCCGGGGCCGCGTGTCCGCCCTGGAAAAAGAAACCGGACGCGTACTGTGGGAGGCGCGACTCAAAAATAAAATTTCCGCGGGCGTTGGCCTGGGAGATGGACTGGTGTTGGTGGGTACGGCCAAGGGCGAACTCATCGCCTTGGCGCAGGACAGCGGCAAGCGGTTATGGACCGCCAGTCTCTCGAGCGAGATTTTATCGCCCCCGGCGGTGGATCTCGGCACCGTGGTAGCGCAGACCGTGGATGGAAAAATATTTGCCCTGTCCGCCGCCGATGGCCAAATTTTGTGGCGCCAGGAACGCAGCGAACCGGCCTTGAGTCTGCGCGGCACCAGTGCACCCTTCGCTATCGGCGGCATCGTGTTGACGGGGTTTGCCAGCGGCAAGCTGGCGGCCTTCCAATTGAAGGATGGCCACGTGCTGTGGGAAATCCCCGTGGCGGAACAGCGCGGTCGCAGTGAAATCGAACGCCTGGTGGATGTCGATGTGCAGCCTCTGGTGGTGGATAAACTCTTGTACGCCGCCGCCTATCAGGGAAAACTCATCGCCTTCAATCTGGAGAACGGCCGTATAGTCTGGTCGCGCGACATATCCGCATATTCCGGCATGGACGCCGACACCACCAATATCTATATCACCGACGACAAGGGCACGGTACTGGCGCTGGATATTCATACCGGTGCGACGTTCTGGAAGCAGGAGCAACTCCACGGCCGCGCCCTGAGCGCGCCAGTGGTCACGGGCGATTATATCGCCGTCGGCGATTTCGAAGGCTATGTGCATTGGCTGGCGCGTACCGACGGACAGTTCGCGGCGCGGTATCGGCCGGCGCGGGCCGCGGTCCTGGCTAAACCCGTGGCGGATACTGCCCACCTCTACGTCTATAGTCAGAACGGGACGCTGAGCGCACTGCACGTGGTTGCCAAACCATAAATAATAGTTCCCTAACTTTTTTACAATGTCCGCGCTATCCCGGCGTCCGAGTTGCTGATTTATGAAGCCTGTCATCGTCCTCGTCGGTCGTCCGAATGTGGGCAAGTCCACGTTATTCAACGCGCTTACCCGCAGCCGTGATGCCCTGGTGGCAGACGAACCCGGGTTGACGCGCGACCGCCAGTACGGCAACGGCCGCGTGGGGGACCGCCCCTACATCGTCGTGGACACCGGCGGCATCATGCAAGAGACCGATGGGCTGCGCGCCATGATGTCGGCCCAGACGCAGCAGGCCATGGAAGAGGCCGATGCCATTATTTTTCTGGCGGACGGACGCGCCGGCCTCAACGCCGTGGATCGCGGCATCGCCGACCGTCTGCGGCGTTTGGGCAAGCGTGTGATCCTAACGGCCAACAAGACCGAAGGTATGGATCCGACCTTAGTTACCGCCGACTTTCACACCCTGGGTCTAGGTATGCCCGTCGCCATCTCCGCGGCCCACGGCAGCGGTTTGCATGAACTCATGCAGCGCGTGCTGGCGCAGGTGCCGCGGGTGGAGGAAGAAACCGCCGGCGACGAAACGATTCCGCGCATCGCCATTGCCGGCCGCCCGAACGTGGGTAAATCCACCTTGGTCAATGCCATGCTGGGGGAAGAGCGCGTGGTGGTGTTCGATCAACCCGGCACCACCCGTGACAGCATACGCATTCCCCTGGAGCGCCAGGACAAGCACTATGTGTTGATCGATACCGCCGGGGTACGCAAGCGCGGCCGCATCAGCGATGTACTGGAGAAGTTCTCTGTCATCAAGACCCTGCAAGCCATAGAAGAGGCCAACGTAGTGGTGCTGGTGCTGGACGCGCGCCAGGAGATCAGCGAACAGGACGTGAGTCTCGCCGGCTACATCCTTGAGCAAGGGCGCTCGGTGGTGTTGGCGGTGAACAAATGGGATGGTCTCGAAGAAGGCCAGCGCGATTGGATTAAACGCGAATTCGAACGCAAGCTGCCGTTTCTTGTGTTTGCCAAAGTGCATTACATCTCGGCATTGAACGGCACGGGCGTGGGCGGCCTGTTTCCCGCCATAGACCGGGCGTTTCAATCGGCGCGTAAGGTTCTCTCTACCCCGCGCCTCAATAAGGCCCTGCAACTGGCGGTGCAGGCCACGCCGCCGCCGATTTATCATGGCCGCCGCATCAAGCTTAAATTCGCACACCAGGGTGGCAAGAACCCGCCGCGCGTGGTGATACACGGTAATCAGGTCAACGCGGTGCCCGATTCCTACAAGCGTTATTTGTCGAACGTATTACGCAAGACATTCCGCCTCGAAGGCACGCCGGTAGTGATCGAATTCGTCCAAGGCGAAAACCCGTTTGAAGGAAAAAAGAAGGTCCTCACCCGGCGCCAGCACGAAAAGGCGCGCCGTATCCGGCGCATACGCAAGAAAAAATTCTCTGATTGATGGACGCGCCTTAAAACCACTGCCGTACTATAAAATCCACTGCATCGTCAATGCCGACAGGGGCGACCCGCGGCTTTTCAGGTAGGGCAAACAGCCGCTCTAATGGATCAGCTAGCGCACCTTGTCTTAATTCCTCGCGTTCGATTTCCAGACAACGTCCCTGGCGCTCCAGCCACTCGATGAGATATCGCTCTTCCGGCCAGTGACCGCGCCTGACATACAGCACGGGAATACCGTTACAGGCCGCTTCGCAAAATGCCCCATAACCGGGTTTGCCTATAAATCCATGGCAGCTGCGCATCAGGTCCTGAAATGGCATGCCCAGGGATTCCACAGCGACTTCACCCGGCCGGCAAGGTTTCCACGCTTGAGGCACCAGCCAACATACACCAGGTACGGATGGCCAGTGCTCTCGATTAATGTGAATAGGGATACCACCAAAGTTAACAAGCACTATTTTTTCTTCGCTATGGAGGGCTAGGCGCTGTTGAATTTCCTCGCGTCGTTCCCTTCCTAGGCGTGCTACCGGCCCGATGACGTGACACCGAGTCAAATTGTTCATGGGCATGCCAGGGGTAAGGCGTAGAAAAGCAGAGGCACTGTTGTAGGCGGCGATTATTTGGGCGTGGATCTCCACAGCTTCCGGGTATTCGCCGCAATAGTGCTGATACATATCTGCCCAATTAAGCGAAGACAAAGCCACTGCCGGAATACCTGCATGGGCGGCGGCGGCCAGTGGTAGGTAGGGTGCATTGGCCAGTACCAGGTTTGGGCTGAGTGACTGCAGGGTCTGCGCCGCGCGCGCGATTTTTTGTCCCCAGTCCCTATGAAACTCGCGGTAAGCGTCGGCGCTGGCTTGCGGTTGCACGTCGAGTGCCGAGGTCATCACCATACCGATATCGCTTGCTATCGACAGGTGATCCCAGGGTGCGTCAAAGTATTGCGCTAGAACATCCCTGGGTATATCCGCCATAACGGTTAGGCGCAGCTCGGGCCTGAGATGACGCAAGCGGTATACGATAGGTGCGATCTGGGAGATATGGCCGTAGCCATGGGCGGAGATGGCGACTAACAGATGGGGTAGCTTGGCCATGGAGGTGCGAACGTGGCTAATGTTCTTCCTTAAGGGGGTAATGTCTGCGTTTGCATCGGCCGGCTTGAGGCATCGGCGTTAGTAGATTCGCGCATCTTCGCAGGCAGCAGCAACAGTGGGTCCACACGGCTATTGTTGAGGCTGATGGCCCAGTGCAGATGCGGGCCGGTGACGCGGCCGGTGCGTCCGACTTCGCCGATCTTATCGCCGCGCAATATCTCTTGGCCGGAGTATACGTTAATTTTATTCAAGTGGTTGTACATGCTAATCAAACCCTGGCCGTGGTCGATGAAGATTGTGTTGCCGTTAAAAAAGTAATTCCCGGTTTCCAATATGATCCCGTCCGCCGGTGCCAATATGGGCGCGCCCTGGGGCGCGGCGATGTCCAGGCCGCTGTGGGGTTGGCGCGCTTCGTTGTTGAAAAACCGCCGCAATCCGAACGGGCTGCTGAGGCGGCCTTGCACCGGCAGATCGAACAGCAAGTTGATATTTTCCCGTGGACTCCAGGTGGTAAACGCGTTGACCATCACGGCCTGGTCTTTGCGTATGCGCTGCATGTCCTTGGCATTGGGATTGACCTGGCGCTTGTTGCGCAGAGTAAGATGCTGTGCCTGGTATTCTTTCGCTTGTACCACGAAAGATAATTCCTGGGCCGCACCCTGGGCATCGGTCGTCGTAATCGTATGTTCGCCCGCAGCCAAGCCTAACGGTAGGCCTACTATGGCC
>JANOTM010000212.1:0-9418 GCA_031416355.1 Gammaproteobacteria bacterium | reverse complement strand
CGGTGTCAGCACATTAAACGTCACGCCGATGTTCTGGTTTGCGCCGCAGACGCCGCGCATCGTGCGCGCCGAACTGGAAGATCGTTTTGTCGCGACGGTGACAGCGGGTATGTCGGCCGAAGTGGTATTGGAAACGGACGGTGCCAAGAGTTATCGCGCGCGCGTCACCCGCGTGGGCATTTTGCTCGGGCCCAAACGCCCGGTGACGGATGACTCCTACGAGCGCGCCGACGTGCGCGTGGTGGAGTGCGTGCTGA
This sequence comes from Gammaproteobacteria bacterium, assembly GCA_031416355.1. GTDB lineage: Bacteria > Pseudomonadota > Gammaproteobacteria > Acidiferrobacterales > UBA6901 > JANNJF01. The sequence continues at coordinate 9,161 of JANOTM010000212.1, read as the reverse complement.
GCCTGGAACCCGCGGCGCAGGATCTGTTGCTCGGTCAGCGCGTGCTGGTGCGCTTTAACAAAGCACCGTGACCATGCGCGCCCATTTAGGCATGGTCCAGTTCTTCTGCCTCGCACTGAGTGCCTGCGCCTTAGGCCCGGATTACACACGGCCCGAGCTATCCGTGCCAGAACGTTGGAGCGTCACGGCAACAGCAACACAGATCGACACGATGGTGCAGCCGCGCTGGTGGACCGCCTTCGGCGATCCGGAACTGGACGCGTTGCTGCACGCGGCCGTGGCCAACAATCTAGATTTGAAAATCGCCGCCGCCAACTTGGAACAGTCGCGGGCCGCGGCGCGGGTGGCGGCGGCGCCCTTGTGGGGCACAGCGGCGCTGCAGCCGAGTTACGAAAAGACCAAACAATCACGCCGTATCGTCGAGGATCCGAGCGCCGCGTTGCGCGAGCTGGGGGTGACCGCGCCACCCAATCCCAGCAAGCAATACAGCTTGCCGCTCGCAGTGTCCTACGAATTCGACCTTTGGGGACGGCTGCGCCGCGGCCGCGAAGCAGCGACTGCGGAATTCCACGCCACGCGTGAGGACACACACACGATTTACCTGATCTTGCTCACCACAGTAGCAGCAAACTATTTCGACATGCGTGAGATAGACGAACGCATAGTCCTGACTGAACGGGCACGGGCACTTGGTAATGAGACGCTGCGCATCGCCGAGAAAAGGTACGCGGTCGGCATGATCGCGCAGACCGATGTGCTACGCGTGCGCGCCCAAGTGGCGCAACTCGACGGTGACGTCATCGAACTACAACGTCGTCGTGTCGAGCGCCAACACGCGCTGGCGGTGTTGCTGGGTCAACCACCCGGCGTGTTCGCGGTGTCGCCGAACTCGCAACCAGGCCATCCCTGGCCTGCGGCCCTCGCCTCGATCCCATCGGCGAAGCCGTTGCGTGCAGTGGTGCAAATTCCACAAGTGATACCTGGTCTACCGTCCAGCTTGCTGGCACGCCGTCCAGACGTGCGCGCCGCCGAGTACCGCTTGATCGCCGCCAACGCGCGCATCGGCGAGGCCAAAGCGGCGTTTTTCCCTACGCTCTCGCTCACCGGCGAATATGGTTATCAAAGCCGCGAACTGGACAATTTAATTTCCAGTAAAAGCATTACCTGGGGCATCAACCCGCAGCTTTATGTGCCGTTGTTCGACGGCGGCAAACGCCGAGGACAGTTACAGGCAGCGCGCGCCGCCACTGAAGAAGCGGTGGAGCGTTATCGCCTGACCTTGTTGCGTGCCTTCGAAGAAGTGGAAAACGCCCTGGCGGCCGGGTTTTACCAGGCGCAACAACAAACACAAATAGCCGTGGCGGTCGAGGCATTGAATGCGGCGCAAGTGCAGGTGCGCCGGCAGTACGAGTACGGACAGGTGTCATTGCTGGATGTACTGGACGCCGAGCGCAGCCTGCTCGCCGTCGAAGAACGCGCACTCGCACTGCACCGCGCCCGGCTCGACGCTGTGCTGTTTCTCTACAAGGCCTTGGGCGGCGGTTGGGAGCAGGGCGCATCCGCGGGCCGGCAACCCCGCTAAGGAACCTCTGAACAAGTGGCAAAAACGATCAGGCTGTGTTCCCTCTCCCTCTGGGAGAGGGGCAGGGTGAGGGAAAAATGCATGATTATCCCCCTCACCCTAACCCTCTCCCCCGAAGTGCGCGGGGGAGAGGGGACTTGTTCAGAGGTTCCCTAACCATCCTGAAATGTAAACCAGAGGTATGAGCATGAAACGATATAGCGTTATTACCGCTGTCTTCGCCTGCGCACTGGGCCCGGCGGCCGGCGGCGCGCAGAATTTGTCGCCTTCCATTCAGCGCGGCTTGCATTACACCATTACGATGGGCGGCCAGCCCATAGGCACCAGCGAGGTCATCGTCGAGGCGGAACACGATGGTCACATAACGCTGCGCAACCGAACGCGCATCGCTATTAAGTCGCTGCTGTTTTCCTACCATTATGCCTCCAGCGCGCACGAGACCTGGTCCGGTGACCGATTGATCTCGGCCGAGGCCGACACCGTCGAAAATGGAGTAGCGTCACACGTTGTGGTACGACGCGAGGCGGATCACATGATCGTGATCACGAATAAAGGCGAGCGCCGCCTCACCGGCAACGTGGCCACGGCTTCGTTCTGGAACCTGCCGCGCCTGCCGGACGCGACGTCGGTGTTTCTCGACGTTGAAACCGGCGCGGACTTTCAGATGCAAGCACGGTTTGTGAAAGAAACAGAGATCACCATAAGCGGCTCCGCCGTGCCCTGTCGCCTGTGGCGACTCTCGGGCGACGCCAAGACACAGCTATGGTTCGACCGTGACGACGTGCTGGTACGCGTGGAGTACCAAGAGCAGGGACAACGCTTCGTACATATTTTAAATCGGCCTACAACAACCCTTGAAGGAAAAAAATGAACACAATACTACGCGAACTTTTTACGTTGCTGACTACTTCAAGCCGCACGCGCTGCAGGACGCCGTCGAGCCCTGTACACGCTGACACTTCCACTGCGCAAGGAAGATACCAATTCATGAAGAAAACCATTGGTGTCGTGCTGATGATGGTCAGCGCATTTCCCGTACACGCTCAGTCGGATGCAAAGAGTGGCGAGACCGAGTCGAATGAAGGCATCCTCTCGATCGCTTTCGGTGCGCTGTATGGCACAAGGTCGTTGACGGGCGGCATATCCACGCGGCCCGAGTTGTCGCCGCTGCTCGACGTCTCGTATGAGCGCGGCGGATTCTTCGCCACTACCTCGGGTGGCGTGGGCTACAACTTTGTTAAAACCAAGAAAATGATGGTCGGCGCAGGGCTTGGGTATCTGCCCGAGCGCGAGGCGGCAGGCGACTCGCGGCTGCGCGGCCTGGGCGATGTGGCCGCGTCACCCACCATGATGCTGACCACCGTTTGGAACCCTCTCGACTTCATCTCCGTGGGCGCGACGTTGACCACGGCTAGCAAGCGGGCGAATGGTAGCTTCTTGACCCTGGGCACCTCGCTCGGCTTCCCGATCCATGGCAAGCTCATCGGTTCTGTCGATCTGGCGGCTGAGTTGGCAAATCGAAATTACGCACAGACCTATTACGGCGTGACGGCCGCGCAGTCGGCGAGCTCCGGCTACCGTGAGCTGCGGCCGAAGGCCGGGCTCCTCAGCACGTCAGTGTCCGTTGGGATGAGCTACGAATTGACGAAAGAGTGGTTGCTCGGTGGCTCGGTCGGTGCGACACGACTGCAGGGCGATGCGGCGAAGAGTCCGATTTTCACCCGACGCACCGCATATGACGCGAGCCTGTATGCCAGCTATTCATTCTGATAGCCGGTACGCCATTTGACACTGCCTCTGCCCATACACGCGTAACCTAAACCTAGGATTATCCCGTGAGTAAAAATAATAGACGTGGCTGGCAAACGTTGACGACACCACTGCTTGCCTTGATGTTTTTCGGCTTGGCCGGTTGCGCGGCTGAGCCACCCCGGCCGACGACGCTGGCGCGAGGCGATTACCAGTACGCCCGCGACACCCTCGACGGGTTCGTGCGTAAACAGATGAAGGAACACGGTGTTGTAGGTCTTTCGGTCGCGGTTCTGGACGATCAGCGCGTGGTCTGGGCCGAAGGTTTCGGTTACGCGGACAAGGCGGCCAAGACCACGGCGACCGCGCACACACGCTACCGGGCCGGCTCCATCTCCAAGGTACTTACGACCGCAGCGGCGATGCAGCTTGCCGAGGCAGGCAAGCTCGACATCGACGCGCCGCTGGTCAAGGCATTGCCGGAATTTTCGATCCGCAGCCGCGACGCCGATGCTGTTCCGATCACGCCGCGCATGATCATGACGCATCACGCGGGTCTGCCTTCGGATCGCCTCGAGGGCATGTGGACTGAGCACCCGGCCCATTTCACGTCGGTGGTCGAGGCGTTGCACGACGAATACCGAACCTTCCCGCCGAACTTCGTGCATGCCTATTCGAATACCGGCTTTAGCGTGCTCGGGGCAGCTATCCAGCAGGTCAGTGGCATGCCTTACGAAAACTTCATGCGTGACCGACTATTGACCCCGCTTGGGATGACGGCGTCGGCGTTCGAGACCGCCACGCCGAGCGGGACGCAGGCCTACGACGAAAAGGGCAAGCCCGGGCGCGAACTCGCGCTCAGGGATACTCCGGCTGGCGGGCTCAACACCACGGCACCGGACCTACTCCAGTTCGCGCGCATGTGGTTCGCAGGCGGCAAGATCAATGGCGCGCCGGTGCTCAGTGCGGCCTCCATCGCGGAAATGCAACGCCGGCAAAACACCGCGAGCCTGCTCGACGCTGACAGGCAAGTCGGGCTCGGCTGGCATTTCTCGCCCGCTTCCGTGCGGGGTGGCGGACCGGTGCTGATCCACGGTGGCAGCACCCTTCATCACCAGGCGGTGCTGATGCTCCTGCCCGAGCATAAGCTCGCGGTCGCGGTCATGGCGAATACGACCAGCGCACACGAGCCCATGATGAAGATCGGGGACAAGGCGCTGGGCCTGTTCCTGGAAGCGAAATCCGGTATCGCGCAACCGGAAAAAACGTCATCCCCGTCCCATGGCGATCGCTATCCCGCCGCGCCGCCGCAGGCGTTTCCGGGTTACTACAGTACCGTGTCCGGCTTCATGGCGATTCAGGACGCAGGAGGCCGCCTGCGCGTCGAGGTCGGCGGCGAGAGACTGTCGCTGAAACGCCGCGAGAGCGGCTACTTGGGGCTTGAATATCGACTGCTGGGCTTGTTTCCGATCGATCTCGGCAAGCTCGGCCAAGTCGCATTCACTCGCACCCGGATAGCCGGACGCGAAGTCCTGCTCGCGGGCGATGCGGGCGGCTTTTCTCTCGTCGGCGAAAAGATAGAACCGAGGCCGATTCCCGCCGCCTGGAGTGCGCGACTTGGAAACTACGAATACGCCGGCAACGATGCACGCATCGCCGCTGAAATCACCGGCGGTCGCCTGGTAACGAAAAACGGCTTCCTGCTAGCTGAAATCAAGGGTAAGGGGGGCACGGGGCAGGGTGCGTTGGATCCCATTGGCGACGATGAGGCCATCTTGCGCGGGCTTGGACGCGGCTTGGGTGAAACCGTGCATGTGCGACGGACAAGCGACGGCGAGACGCTGCATTTCTCCGGACTTGCATTCAAGCGCAAGCCTGCGGCGGAAAACAGCCGGGATTGATCGCATGACGACGCCTATCTCCGGCACTTTCGCCGAGCGTAAACAGGCATCGAGACACACACTTGCAACACTGGAGACTCACCATGGAATCCGCGATTTCAATTTACCAACAACACATCGATACGATCACCGGTTTGCTGTATGTCTTTGCTGGCGCGCTGCTCGTGGTCGAGTTGTTATGGCTTGCGTACCGGCGGCGGCTGAACAAGCCGCGTGTGCTCGAAATGCTGGCGAGTTACAGCCCGTTCATACCGGCAGTCGTTCCTGTTGCACGAAAAAATTCACCAGAGGAAGCTAATTCATGAAACAGTGGATCGTCTATGTTTGCTTGGGAATCTTCGCGCTCGTCGTGCTTGCCACCATCGTTGGCGTTGCTTACGAGATGTCTAGCAGAAGGCATGCTGCCCAGGAGTTCCCGCCGCCCGGGAAGTTGGTGGATATAGGCGGACGCAGGATTCAATTGGACTGTCGAGGAACTGGAAGCCCTACCGTGATATTTGAGTCCGGGCTGGACATGAATGGTTCGCTAAGCTGGTCGGAGGTTCACGACGAGATTGCAAAAACCACCCGAGCCTGTGCCTACAGTCGGGCCGGACTCATGTGGAGCGACCCACGCGATACTCCCCAAAGTGGCAAATCTATCGCAGAAGACCTGCATGCCACCTTGAGTAAAGCGGGTGAGCAAGGGCCGTTCGTATTGGTCGGGCACTCCTTGGGTGGCCCTTACATCATGATCTACACGAAATACTTCGGTGCAGAAGTGGCCGGGTTGGTTTTTGTGGATGCATCACACCCAGAACAAGATCAGCGATTCGATGCTGTGGCAAAAATATCGGAGTCGAAGTTAATGCAGCTCAGAGATAAAATGGGCGCATTACTCAATTGGACGGGTGTGGTACGTGTCGTTGCAGACACCGAAGAGAAAATGCCTAACGTACCCGATAGGGTTGATCTAGCTGTGAAAGCCTATACGGCCACGTCACTTGGGCCTTTGCTCAGGGAGAGTGAGGCAGTTGAACAGACATTCGCAGAAGCCGGAACTTTCCGCCAGCTTGGCGACCGTCCGCTCTTCGTGCTGACCTCAATGGCTCCGTTTCCCGAGAAGGCCACCGCAGATTTAAATATGGCAGCAGAAGCAGAACAATATAAACAGTACCAAGAAATTGCGAAGCAGATGCACGAAGAGCAAGCGACATGGTCATCTCAGAGTCAGCATCAACTAGTGCCTGATGCGGGTCACTACATCCAATTTGATCGCCCAGACATTGTGATTGAGGCGGTACGTTCGGTGGTCGAGAAAGTACGCGCAAATCGGAGTTAGTACCCTAAGCTGTGGACGGTGCCGACAGCGGCTAAACGAGGAGGCAGGCCATGGACAAGCGTAACGAAACGGGTGCGGTGCGCAAGTATGTTGGACTGGATGTGCACAAGGCGACGATCGACGATGGCCTAAAAATTTCACGCTGTGCCACAGAGCCAGCGCTACCATCAATAATTGTGAAAGGACGCGGCTAGCCATGGTTTAAACGCACCCTTATTTTAAAGCCCAACCTTCCAGCGTATCTTGTAAGGAAGAAATTCTTCATGATGAACTTACTCCATTTTGTGACTCGCAACGCGCGCCGAACGATGTTCATTGCCGCGCTTGCCGGTTTGCTCGGCGGTATCGGCAGCGCGGGCCTGATCGCCACGATCAACGATGTGCTGGCACAACCGGGCGCGTTGTCGTATGCGCTGATTTTTACCTTTGCCGGGCTGCTCGGAGTGACGCTGATCGGTACTGCAGTTTCAGAAATTCTGTTAGTGCGTCTGTCGGCAACGGCGGTATTCAATCTGCGCCTCGACATGAGCCGTCGCGTGCTGTCGCTGCCGCTGCGGCGCCTGGAAGAAACCGGCGCGCATCGCATACTGGTGGCGCTGACCGAAGACGTGCAATCCCTGTCGCAGGCGCTGCCGGCGGTTCCAGTCATCGGAATTAACCTCGTCGTCATCGGCGCCTGCCTGGCGTATCTCGCGTGGCTATCGTTGACCGTGTTTCTGTTTGTGTCGGCGTTACTGCTGGCCGGCATCCTCGGATATCAAGCATTGGCACAACGCGCGATGCGGTATCTGGAAGCGGCCCGGCTCACGGAGGACGATCTATTTAAGCACTTTCGGGGTCTGACTTTGGGCATCAAGGAACTCAAACAGCACCGCGCGCGGCGCGCGGCGTTTCTTGCCGAGGATCTGGCGCCCAGCGCCGCAACCGCCCGGCGCAGCGGTGTCGCCGGGATGACGCTGTTCGCCGTGGCGGAGAACTGGGGAAACTTATTGTTTTTCACGTTGCTCGGAACGTTGTTGTTCGTCTTGCCGCGCTTCGAGATTCCAAGTGGCGTCGTCCCGGCCTATGTGCTGACGATGGTCTATCTGGCGGCCCCGTTGAGCGCGGTGCTGCAGCTCTTTCCTTATCTGGCCAAGGCCGCCGTGTCCTTGAAAAAAGTGGAGTTGCTTGGCTTGGGCTGGCAAGACCATCCGGCGGAGCTTGAGCCGCCCGCGACGCCGAATGTGGATGCATGGCGGCGGTTGGAGCTGATCGGCGTGACACATCGCTATCGCCACGAACACAGTGACGATGATTTCAAGCTCGGACCCATCGACCTGACCTTGGACGCGGGCGAACTGTTGTTTCTGGTCGGCGGCAACGGCAGCGGCAAGTCCACGCTCGCCAAACTCATTACCGGGCTCTACGTTCCCGAGAGCGGCGAAATCCGCATCGACGGCGCGCTCGTCACCGCTGCCGAGCGCGGCGCGTACCGCGAACGCTTCTCCATGGTGTCCGCGGATTTTTATCTGTTCGAGCGCTTGTTGGGTCTGACCGGCGCAGATCTCGAGCAACGCGCCGGGAACTATCTCAAGCAACTTCAGTTGACGCATAAAACCAGAGTTGAAGATGGACGCCTGTCCACGACCGAGCTCTCGCAAGGCCAGCGCAAACGCTTGGCCCTACTCATTGCTTATCTGGAGGATCGCCCCGTCTACGTCTTCGACGAATGGGCATCCGATCAGGATCCCGCGTTCAAAGAAGTGTTCTACATCCAACTCCTGCCGGAGCTGAAACGTCGCGGTAAGGCAGTGCTGGTCATCAGCCACGACGACCGCTATTTCGCCGCTGCCGATCGCGTGCTCCGTATGGACTACGGCAAACTCGCCTAATCCAACTTTCCCCGCCAACGCAGGTTGAGGCGCGCGCGTGGCTGAGATGTCTGTATGCGCGAACAGAAGTTGGCGCCCCAATAGTTTGGTGCGAACAGGACCAACACAGCCACGAGTACGGGAGTGGAGGCAGCCGGATGAAACCAGACCGATGGAGGAATTTTTTACGTCAAGACCCAAAGGTGGCACCGGGAGCGAGCCGTGCGTGAGCGCTGTCAGATCAAGTCGCGACTAGTACAGTTCATGGCAAGCCCCGGAGAAAACCAAGGCGTGCTCAACGCATTTATGCACCGTTACTACGACATCATCCGCGACACGGATCGTAATGTGGTCTTTGTTGAAGGGCACGACATCACGCAGGACATGATTTTGGGTTCGCCGCCCTTGGGCTTGTATTCGCCGCGCGCAATCGCCAACGCTCGTGCCCGAATTTTCGCTTGCGACATACCAATAACTACGGTTTTCATTGCTCTTACCTTTTTCTATGCGCCTCAAAGGCACGGTCCACATCCGCGAAAAAATCCTTCAGTAACTGGTATGCATCATCCACGAATTCATACACGAATTCATAGGGCACACCCTGATCCCCTGCATGCCGGTGCGTATAATCCTACTGCACGCGCCAACCGGTATATTTTCTTCTCCCGGATGTTCTCTTTGCCCGCGTCGCGCGCTAGGAACGCGGGCTTCCAGCCCGCTGATCGTCCTGCATAATCGTTCCTCCCTGTTCCAGCTCG